>NZ_JBFTKP010000033.1:0-67728 GCF_056396005.1 Allobosea sp. 05T439
CGGGCGCCCTGGATGACGTTGAGGCCGATACCGCCGAGCCCGAAGACCACGACATTGGCGCCGGGCCAGACCTTGGCGGTGTAGATCACCGCGCCGATCCCCGTCGTCACGCCGCAGCCGATATAGCAGATCTTGTCGAAGGGCKCGTCGTCGCGGACCTTAGCCACGGCGATCTCCGGCAACACCGTGAAATTCGCGAAGGTCGAGCAGCCCATATAGTGGAAGACCTCGCCGCCGTTGCAGGAGAAGCGCGAGGTGCCGTCCGGCATCACGCCMTGGCCTTGCGTCGCGCGGATCGCGGTGCAGAGATTGGTGCGGCGTGACAGGCAGCTTTTGCAATTCCGACATTCCGGCGTGTAGAGCGGAATGACGTGGTCGCCGACCTTGAGCGTGGTCACGCCGGCGCCGACCTCGCGGACGATGCCGGCGCCCTCATGGCCGAGGATCGCCGGGAACTTGCCCTCCGAATCCATGCCCGACAGCGTGTAGGCGTCGGTGTGGCAGATGCCGGTCGCCATCACCTCGACCAGGACCTCGCCCGCCTTCGGTCCGCCGATCTCGACCGTTTCGATGGTCAGCGGCTTCCGCGCCTCCCAGGCGACGGCTGCGCGTGTCTTCATGACCCGGGCCCTCCCAAGCAATCCCGATCAGGATTTCAGAACCCCCGACGCCTTTGCGATATGGGTGGAGATGAAATCCATCAGGGGCGGGGAGAGGCAATCATAGGGCTCGAGGCGAATTTCGCGCAGGCGTGCGCGTACCGCGCCCTGATTGGCCGGATCGGCCCCCGACTCGATGATCGAGGAAACGAAGGCGGCAAATTCCGGGGGCGACCAGCCGGTTTCCGGCGACAATTCGGTATGAACGAAATCAAGCCCGTAGAACGGATGGGCAGCCTTCTCGATGCGCCCGTACATATGGACGCCGCAGCCCTTGCAGGCGTGGCGCTGGATCGTGGCGGACTCATCGACGATCGCGAGCTTGTCGCCATTCTCGATCACGGTCACCTTGTTGCGCGGCGCCACCGCGACCATCGCAAACAACGCGCCCTTGGGCTTCCAGCATTTCGTGCAGCCGCAGGCGTGATTATGGGCCGATTGCGAGTCGACGCGGACCTTTACCGGGCGGTCCGTGCATTTGCAGACGAGCGTTCCGCCCTTGAAATCGGCGGAAGCCGGCGGGAGGCCGCGATCGATCGAGGGATGGATGGCAACGGTCTGGGTCATGATTTCGTCCTCCCTGTCGCCGGTATGATCACGCGTCTGGAACCACCTCGATCCCGCGCATGGAAATCCGGTGCTCGTCTACATGCGTCTGATGGCGCATGTCCGGCGTGCAATGTGGTATTTTTCTCTTCGCGACGCTTGCCCTAAAGGGAAGCATCCCTTGTCTGCCCGCGAAGACACGCCCCGGCCGGACGCGCCGAAGGCCATTCCTTGTGAGGGGGCGGCGATGTAGAGTGGCACGGTCGAAGCGGAATGCGCGACAATGACCCACGCGATCATATCCTTGAGCACCGCCACGACAGCGGCTCCGCTGCGGTCCGAGTACTGGGCTCAGGCGCTGGGCACGCTATGCGGGCCGCTTCGCGTCGATGCCTTCGGGGCCGGCACGATCGACGGGCATATCGATTATGCGACGATCCGGCGGCTGCGGCTCTGCCAGATCGAGGTCAGCCAACACCGGATCGCGCACCCCGCTTCATGCACTGAGCTGGGCGGTCGCCCGATAAAGGTGCTGTTTCAGACCGATGGCACCTCGCTGTTCGAGCAGGATGGCCGCCATTGCGTCATCACGCCCGGCGACTGTCTGATCTACGACGTGTCCAGGCCCCATGTGATCACGAGCGCGGCCCTGACGAAGCATCATGTCGTCATCATACCCCGGCAATTGCTGGAGCAACGTGGCGTGTCGCTCGATCCGCTCCTGGCGCAACAGGTTTCGGCTCGCGAAGGCGCGGGCCGCCTGGCCCATGATTTCGTCCTGTCCGCCTTTAACGAGGCCCCGGCACTGGCGGCGGGCTGCGAAGTCCAGGTCGCCGACACCTTGCTCGATCTCGTGCTGATGCCCTTCCTTTCGCAAACGTCCTTCAGGACCTCGGGGCGCGCGGCTCTTTCATCCCGGATCAAGGCCTTCATTCGCGAGAACCTGAGCGATCCGGACCTGGGCATCGAGCAGCTCTCGTCGGCCTTGGATTGCACGAAGCGCTATCTCCACATGTCCTTTGCCGATGAAGGCACGACGATCACCAGCTACATCTGGCAAGAGCGTCTGGAGAAATGCCTGGAAGAGCTCGAGTTCGGTTCGCGAACGGGCAAGACCCTGACCGATATCGCCTTTTCCTGGGGCTTCAGCAGCTCCTCGCATTTCACCCATCTGTTCAAGAAGCGCTACGGCATGCCGCCTTCGGCCATCCAAAGGCAGGCCGGTGATCCTGCGGGCTTCGGCCACGCCCCGCCAGTCGAACGGGGCAGCCTTGCGAGCGGTCCCCGAGGCTGATCACAAGCATGATCCGCTCTTGGCGGTTCAGGCAGATGCTCCAGCGCGGCAGCCTCCCCTATGCGCTGCCCGTTGGTCTTCGCATTTCCCGTCAAAGACCTGTAGGATGAGCCTCTCCGATGGCGGCTGGCGCGCGGTCTGCCTCGTCGTCGGACGGGCTGGGCCACGCAAAAGTGGGGGAGCAGTCGATGCTTGCGATCGTCATTTCGGTTTGCCTCGTCACGGACCCCTCGATTTGCCGGAATGAGCGGATTCCGCTGGCGATCACTGTCTCGCCGAACCAGTGCGCGAAGAGCGCGGCGCCCTATGTCGCGCAATGGAATGGCGAACATCCCGACTGGCGCGTCGTCCGCTGGCGCTGCGCCGGCGCGGATGAGAAGGACATTTGACGCGAGGGGCGCCTGGAGACGGTTGCGTCAAACGCCCTGATAGGTCCGGTAGATGAAATCGCTGCGCTCGGAGGCGGCTTCGGCTTCCGCCAGCGCAACGACCTCGCGATGCAGCGGCGACAATGAGCAGGCAGGGTCGGTCGCGGCCGCGTCGCCGGCCAGCGCCATGGCCTGGCAACGGCAGCCACCGAAATCCAGCTCCTTGCGCGCACAGCTGCGGCAGGGCTCCTGCATCCAGTCCGTGCCGCGGAAGGCATTGAACGCCCTGCCGCGATACCAGATCTCCGACAGGCTGGCGTCGCGGACATTGTMGAAGACCAGCCCCGCTATCGTCTCGGCCGCATGACAGGGCAGGGCGCGCCCTGTCGGCGTGATGTTCATCAACCGCGTGCCCCAGCCGCCCATGCAGGCTTTCGGGTAGCGGGCATAGTAATCGGGCAGCACGCAATCGATGACGAGGCGCCCGGCCGTGCGGCTTCTTGCCTCCTCGACATCCACCATCGCAGCTTCGACCTGCTTGCGCGTCGGCATCAACCTGGCGCGGTTGACCAGGCCCCAGCCGTAATACTGCACATGCGCGATCTCGATGCGCGCAGCACCCCATTCTTCCGCAAGCTCTACGAAGGCCGGAATCTGCTGCACGTTGTCCCGATGCACGACGGCATTGACGGTGAGCCGCAATCCGAGCCGGGCGATGGCGGCAGCGACTTCATGCTTGCGCTGCCACGCGCCCGTGTAACCGGCAACGCGATCGCAGGTTTCGGCATCGATCGCCTGAATGGAAAGCTGGATATGGTCGAGGCCCGCCTCAGTGACCGCGTCCAGCACGGCCGGCTGAAAGCCGACGCCGGAGGTGATCATGTTGGTATAGAGCCCGGCTTGATGCGCATATGCGACCAGTTCGGCGATGTCGCGCCGCAGCATCGGCTCGCCGCCCGAGAAATAGATATGCAGCACGCCGAGCGCGGCAGCCTCATCGATCAGCCGCTTCCACTCGGAGGTCGCGAGTTCGCCCGAGCGCCTGTCGAGCTCGAGCGGGTTGGAGCAATAGGGGCAACGCAGGGAACAGCGATGCGTCAACTCCGCCAGCAAACCCATCGGCGGCTGCAATTCGGGCCGAGCAGGCTGGGTCTGTGGAAGCGTCTCGACATCGCTCACAGGTCGACCATCCTTTGATCGGCAAGGCCGCGCAGGAACGTCATGACGTCGGCGGCGATCTCGTCCCGGTCCGCGTCGAAGGTCGTCGCCAGATCCTGGACGATGGTTTCGACGCAACTCACCCCATCGATGCGCTGCAGGATCTCGAGCGCCATCTCATCGGGCTCGAACACGCGCTCGGGACCGAGAAGGAACCATTGCCGGCGGCTATCATCAAAGCGCAGGCGCACGCCACGGGGCAGTACCGGGACGATGCTCGCGACGTCAGCGGTCGTAATGCCAGCAGTCATGGGCCAGCGCCTCGTTCAGGTTCGTCAAGCGTATCGGTGCCAGGGGCTCGATGGCGGGATCGACGCCAGACCTGCCGCGACCACGCCGCCACGGCTGGGGGGCACCTCAACCCGTCGCCTCCACTGTCGAGCGCGCGCCGGACCGCCCATCGTGTGACAGCAAGCGCAGGGCACAGCACGCGCGGTTATGAGCCCGCCATCCGCGATGCTCACAAATAGACGCCGCTTGCGACCGCACCCGACGGCTTCCCGCCTGACACGTGAACGGACACCAACAATCCCATCGTGGCAGCCATCCCCGACGGCGGAACCGGGCGCCAGCGCCCGCAACCGCTCCCGGGTCGACGGCCTGTTACTCAGAACGGACGCTTCAGAACTGTGCCGGAGCGTAAGACGTCACTTCGCAGCCGACTGTCACTTCGATGATTGCGGGTTTTTTCCACTTGCGCATGATCGGTTTCTCCAGATCGTCGCCAGCCTTCTCAAGAGTAGGCGCCGGGAGCCTACACCCGCCGGCAGCCTGTTGCAAACAGAGCCCGCCGTCTGTCCGGAAACTCACTGGCGAGGGCCGATCAGGGCTGTTCATGCGCGGCAAGGCGCGAGGGCGGGCGGCCCGGAGCGGCGGGCCATGCGCTGATCTCGGTGATGAATTTTTGCCGGAAGGCCCGCCCGAAATCCTCAAATCCCTGCGCCGGGAGCACGAAGGCGCCGGGGCCGCCGACGACGTTCTCGCCATACCAGCGCGCGAGCGTCTCAGCCTCGCTCCCTTCCAGGATCGGCAGCCCGTTGATGGTCAGGCCGATCGCGACCAGTTCATCGCGAACCTGCATCGGGGCGGCCTCGGGGTTGCAGTTTTCTTGTCCGTCCCCCGACACATCCAGGAGGACGCGCGTCGCCCGCATCGGGATTTGCGGCGTGATCTTGTCGGCGACGAAGCGCATCATCTGCGCCACGCAGGTGAATTCGCCGCCTTGCCGGGCGAGCCGGCGCAGTTTGCCTGCCAGCGCCCGCGCATCGGCGGCGCTGGCGACCCTGACCCACGGAATCGAGAAGCTAGGCTTGTCGGCCCAGAGGATGACGCTGATCGCGATCGCCTGGCGCGGCCCGCCGAGAATGGCCGCCTGCACGGAGGGGGCATCGAGCGCGTCCGCGATGCCGTCGATCTGCAGCCGATAGCGCCGCGCATCGACGGAATTCGACACGTCGATTGCCAGGATGAGGGCGGTATCGACGCTTCCCCGCGATTCAGCGCTGCCGTCCCGGGCGCCGGGCTGCATCACCAGCGCGGCCGCGAGGGCGATAAGCAAAGGGCGAACAGATCGATCGAGCAACAGCACCGGCATGTGCTCCGCAACGCGTTCGACTGAGCTACCTTACCGCCTTGTCGAGATTATGCGCCAGGGCGAGGCCCCGGGCGCTCTCCAGGCCCTTCACCCCGGTCAGGATCGCACCGTCGAAATCGACGCCGGTCAGATCGGCTTCGCTCAGATCCGCGGCGGTGAGGTCGGCCTTGGACAGATCGACATTGACCAGCATCGCCCCGGTCAGATCGGCATGCCGCAATTTGGCAAAGCGCAGCACGATGCCTGTCAGGTCGGTATGGCGCAGGATCGCGCCTGTCAGGTCGCAGCCGAAGAGCTCGGTGCGTAGCGTGGTCATCAGCGTTCCCCGCATATCCGCATAGTTGAAGACGGCTGCGGTCAGGTCGGCTCCGCGCATATCGGCGCCGCTCAGGTGGGCGACAATGACGGCGCGTGCAAGATTGGCGTTCCGGAAGCGAGGCGCTTCGCTTGCATCATAGGACAGGCTCGAAACGGCGCTGGGCAGCAGCAGGGTCGCGTCGGAGAGGTCGGCGCCGCTGAAATCGGTGCCGATGATCACCGCCCGGTCGAGCCGGGCACCGTGCAGATCGGTTCCAGAAAGATCGGCACGAACCAGATCGGCGCCAAAGAGATCGCTGCCGGCGAGCCGCGCCCGCCGGAAATCGAGGCCGCTCAGATCGAGGCCGCGCAAATCCTGTCCGCCGAGATCGGCACGCGCGCCGGGCGCGAGCTGGAACAATCGCTGCGTAACCTCGCGAACGGTCAGCTTGGCTTCGGCGACCGCCGGCATGGGCGTGCAGAACAGGCAGAGCGCGACAAGCGCGGCTGTCCTGCGGGCGCGTCTGGCTGGGTTATAGGGCTGCGTGATCAGCTTTCCTTTCCGCTCTTGACCGGCCAGCTGCCGTGCAGCACGCGGCCGTCCGTATCCTTCGCGACCGCGGTGAGCACATCATCAGGACCTGTCGACCGGAAGGTGAAGCGGATATTGGGGTCCGCGCTTAGCGAGATGCCGCCCTCCATGCGGAAGACGAGCGCATCGCCGCGCTTTACCTCGACATCCGTGATGAATTTCGCCGGGATGTAGTAGCCGGTCAGCTGGTTCATCTGCATCCCGGAATAATTCGGGTGCCGGATCATCAATTGCGCCTCGCGGGAGGTCGAGGCCGGGAGGCTTGCCTCGAATTGCCGCAGCTGCATCTTGCCGAGTTCGGCCTCGGCGAGCTCGGCATCCTTCGGTGCCGGCGCCGAGCAGCCGCCGGATGCCTTCACATATTTGGTGGTCATGTGCAGCGCCCCGGTGCTGGTTTCGACCACGGCGCGCACATTCGAATAGGCGTCGATCCGTACGCGCGTCGACAGCATGATCTCGCCCGAGCCCTCGCCAAAGAAGAAGGTGGCGGCAACCGGCGCCGGGTTCTTGTCGATCAGCAAGGTCAGTGTGAGCGGGGCCGATGCCTTGTCGCGGTCGATTTTCACGGTCAGCGGAACCAGGGCCGCGTCTTCGGCGCGCACGGGCGCTTCCAGCGTCACCAGCCCGTCCTCCTCGCTGATCGGCCGGTTCTGGAACACGTCCTGGTGGAGGCCGGGCCAGGGATCGTCCTCGGCCCGCGCCAGCGTAACCGGCAGGCCCGTGACCATGGCGCCGACAAGATAAAGGACGCTGCGGCGTGCGATGAGCTCAGTCATGGCATCCTCCGGTTCAGGCTGGCGGCGCTGCGATCACTCCCATTCAAGCTCGGCAAACGCGGCCGTKACATTGCGGGCGTTGAACTCGTCGAACAGGAGCCAGCTCTCCTTCTCGGAGAGCCCGGCGGTCGCGGCGGCCTCGGCAATCGATCGTCCCTCTTTTATCATGCGCCGCACATCCGCGGAAATTCTTTGCAGGTACTGCTTCTGCGGTTGCACGGCCTCGGGCCAGGCCGCCGCCGGTGGCCCATGGCCGGGCACGACACGCTTTGCCGCGACCTGTTCGAGGCGGCTGATCAGCGCCAGCCAGCCGCGGATCGATCCGTCGAGGGCCGGGACATGCCGCATGAAGAGCAGGTCGCCGAGAAAGAGTGTTCCCGAGGCCGTATCCCGAACGGTCAGGTCGTTGTCGGTATGCGCCGTCGGTTGCGCTTCGAGGATGAGCTCGCGTTCGCCGAGATCGATGACCGACTGGTCCTCGACGGCACGCGTCGGCGCGATCAGGCGGGTGCCGGCAAAGGCGTCCGGACCGAGCAGTTGCGCGTTGAGGGCAAGGTAGCGCTTGGCCCGCGCGGCCAAGGCACGCGCCAGTTTGTGATGGGCGATGAATTCCGGCCGGTCATCGGCAAAGGCGGCGTTCCCGAACAGATGGTCGGGATGCATATGCGTGTTGATCACGTAGCGAATGGGCTTGTCGGTCACCGTCCGGATCGCGGCGCGCAGCGCCTGCCCGATGGCCAGGCTGCCGCCGGTGTCGATCACGGCGACGGCATCGCGACCGATCACGAAGGACAGGTTGGCGATGTCGCCCCGATTTGACGGCGCAAAGAGCGCATAAGCGCCCTGATGCACGAAAACGCCAGGCGCGATCTCGGTGACGCTCAAGGGCAGGGCTGCCGGGGTTGTCTGGGCCGCCGCCGGGGAAACGGGTCCGCCTTCACGGCCAGGCAGTGCCAGTGCGAGACAGAGCATCGCTCCCAGCACAGCCCGGATGCGCCGGCCCCGTCTTGCACATGGCCGCCGATTGAGGGCGCGCAGCGAAGATCGCAGATCCGGGCGCGATGGCAGGGCAGCGGCGGCCATCCGCTCTCTTAGCATGCGGAAGAAGGCAGTGCCATTTCGCGCTTAGGTCGTGCCGTGTCTCAAGTTGATCTGTCTCCTCCCTGAATTGTGCGATGCAGCATTCATTGCGATTGCATTTGCGTAGGTCAGTAATCGTGACGTGTTGGCGCGTGTCCAGATCGTGTTTGGGCGTAATTTTGTAGGATTGGAGGGGATGGAATCTTGCTGCGATCTTGTCCGTCATCGAAAAAGGGCTTACACATGCACCGGTAGAAATCGGCTTCTATGACTGACGCCCGGTTGGCGTTGATGCAGTCGTAGCCTGAACGCATGCCGAAACGCCTGGACGCTTCGGGTGTTCAGCCGTGACCACGCTATGGAGCGCTATCGCAGCAGACAAAAAACGCCAGGAGGAACGTCATGCGCAAGCTTATACAATCGACAGCTTTGTTGACGACCGTGGCCTTTCCAGCGCTCGCGCTGGCTAATTCTGATGTGATCAAGCAGACATCTGATCCAAACCAATGGGCCATCCAGACTGGCGACTACGCGAATACGCGTTATTCCAAGCTCGACCAGATCAATCGAGACAACGTCAAGAATCTGAAGGTGGCGTGGACCTTCTCGACCGGCGTGCTGCGCGGCCATGAAGGCGCGCCCCTGGTCATCGGCAGCACGATGTATGTCCACACGCCGTTTCCAAACATCGTCTATGCGCTCGATCTGGATCAGGACGGCAAGATCCTCTGGAAATACGAGCCCAAGCAGGACCCGTCGGTCATTCCGGTGATGTGCTGCGATACGGTCTATCGCGGTGTCGCCTATGCGGACGGCATGATCTTCCTGCATCAGGCCGACACCACGGTGGTGGCGCTCGATGCCAAGACCGGCAAGGAAATCTGGAAGGTCGTCAACGGCGATCCGAAGAAGGGCGAGACCAATACGGCCACTGTCCTGCCGGTGAAGGACAAGGTCATCGTCGGCATTTCCGGAGCGGAATTCGGCGTGCGGGGACATGTCACCGCCTACGACATGAAGACAGGCAAGCAGCTCTGGCGGGCCTATTCGACCGGCCCCGACAGCGAGATGATGATCGATCCTGAGAAAACCACGTCGCTCGGCAAGCCGGTCGGCAAGGATTCCTCGCTGAAGACCTGGACGGGCGATCAGTGGAAGATCGGCGGCGGCTCGAGCTGGGGCTGGTATTCCTATGATCCGGAAACCAACCTGTTCTTCTACGGCACCGCCAATCCCTCGACCTGGAACCCGGTGCAGCGCGCCGGCGCCGACGGCAAGCCGATCGACCAGAAATGGACCATGTCGATCTTTGCCCGTGATGCCGACACCGGCGTCGCGAAATGGGCCTACCAGATGACGCCATTCGATGAGTGGGACTATGACGGCGTCAACGAGATGATCCTCGCCGATATCCCGGTTGGCGGCCAGCCCCGTAAGGCGCTCGTTCATTTCGACCGCAACGGGCTTGGCTACACGCTCGATCGTGTCACCGGTGAATTGCTCGTCGCCCAGAAATTCGACCCGAAGGTCAACTGGACGACCGGGGTCGTGATGGACAAGAACAGCCCGCAATATGGCCGTCCGCAGGTCGTGTCGGCCATGTCGACATTCCAGACCGGCCAGGACAAGAACACGAAGGGCGTCTGCCCGGCGGCGCTGGGCTCCAAGGACCAGCAACCGGCCGCCTATTCGCCGCGGACGGGTCTGTTCTACGTGCCGACGAACCATGTCTGCATGGATTACGAGCCGTTCCGCGTGTCCTATACGGCCGGCCAACCCTATGTCGGCGCAACCCTCTCGATGTATCCGGCACCCGGCAGCCATGGCGGCATGGGCAATTTCGTCGCCTGGGATGCAGGCCAGGGCAAGATCGTCTGGTCGGTTCCGGAGCAGTTCTCGGTCTGGTCGGGTGCGCTCGCGACCGCAGGCGGGGTGGTCTTCTACGGCACGCTGGAAGGTTACCTGAAGGCGGTTGACGAGAAGGACGGCAAGGAACTGTTCAAGTTCAAGACGCCGTCGGGCATCATCGGCAACGTCATGACCTATACCCACAAGGGCAAGCAGCAGGTCGCGGTCTTGTCCGGCATCGGTGGCTGGGCCGGGATCGGTCTCGCTGCCGGTTTGACCAATCCGACCGACGGTCTCGGCGCAGTCGGCGGCTATGCCGCGCTGCGCGACTACACCGCGCTCGGTGGTGTGTTAACGGTCTTCACGCTGCCATGATCGGCGCGTGACGGATGGCCGGCGCGGCTGAACAGGTTGCGCCGGCCTTTTTGATGCCCGCCCCGGCTGTCACGGCCGACAATCGACGATGCAGCGGCTACCGGAGAGGCTGAAAGTGAAACATTTCGGCATCGGCTTCGCACTTGCAGGTTTCGCTCTTTTGGCCGTGTTGTTGCCGGCGACCGGCGGGTCGTCGCAGGACAAGCCGGCAAAGACCGAACAGGATGGAAAATGGACGCTGGAGGACGGCACGCCGACCTACAACATCACGGCTGACGGCAAGGTCGACTGGTATACCTACTCCGGCTTCCGGCGGTACCATTCGGAATGCCATGTCTGTCACGGGCCGGAGGGGGAAGGGTCGAGCTATGCCCCGGCCCTGGTCGGGTCCCTGAAAACCATGAAATATACTGACTTCACGGAAGTGGTGGCTGGCGGGCGCACGATCACGCGCCCCGACAAGACGAGCGTCATGCCGGCGCTCGGCGATAACGCCAATGTCATGTGCTATCTCGACGACATCTACGTTTATCTCAAGGCGCGCGCCGATGGTGTGCTGCCGCGGGGCACGCGTCCGGAACGCGCCGTCGAAAAGCCGGAGACGGCCGTCCAAAATGAAAAGACCTGCATGGGCTCCTAGAGCGAGGCCCGGACGGCTGCGCAGCAGCTGCGTGTCCGGCCCTGCCACCACCCGGCCACCAGTGCGGGCATGGCGGCCCGCTGATGTCTTTCGCTGGCTGATCTGCTGCGCGATCCTCCTCTTCGCCGCGGGGGGCGCCAGCCACGCCGCCGAGACCGGCCGTGCCGATCTGGTCAATCACGAAGTCCTCCGCGTCTGCAGCGACCCGGCCAATTTGCCCTTCTCGAACGAGGCGGGGCAGGGCTTTGAGAACAAGATCGCCGAACTCGTCGCGGATGATTTGAAGCTTCCGCTCGAATACACTTGGTTTCCGCAGGCGACGGGATTTGTGCGCCAGACGCTGTTCGCAAAGCGCTGCGACCTGATCATCGGTTACGCGCAGGGCGACGATCTCGTCCTCAACAGCAACCATTATTACCGCTCGAGCTATGTCCTGGTTCATCGGCCGGGGCAGAGGCTCGACGGCGTCGTTACGCTTGCCGACGAGCGGTTGAAGGACAAGCGCATCGGCATCGTCGCCGGCACACCGCCCGGGAACATCATGGCGATGCTCGGCCTGATGCAGAAGGCAAGGCCCTATCCGCTGACGGTCGACCGGCGCTTCGACTCTCCCGCGGAGCGCATGATCGCCGATATCCGTTCCGGAGAGATCGATGCCGGAATCCTGTGGGGGCCGATCGGCGGCTATTTCGCCAGCCGCGGCGGCGAAAAGCTGACCGTGACGCCGCTGCTGAGGGAAACGATGGGGCCGCGCATGGCCTATCGGATCACCTTCGGCGTGCGTCATCAGGAGGATGACTGGAAACGCAAGTTGAACGAGATCATCGCCAGGAGGCAGGGCGATATCGATGCGATCCTGCTGGATTTCGGCGTGCCGCTGCTGGACGAGGACACGGTGCCGATCACAGCGCCGCGGCGCTGACCATGTGGCGCGGCACTGCCCTGTTGGCACTCTGGCTGGCGGCGGGGTCAGCGGCCGGCGGCCTGGCGTGGGCCGTCCCGGACGAACCCGCAGGCTATCGTACCGAGAATTATCGCGCGCCGGTTCCAGCGATGCTCCAGGGCGCCCGCGTCATCGACACACGGGCAGCAGAGCTGCTGTGGCGCGGGAAATCAGCCGTCTTCATCGATGTCCTGCCACGCCCCGTGAAACCCGACAACCTGCCGGCGAACATGGTCTGGCGCGAGGCGCCGCATCGCAGCATTCCGGGCGCGGTCTGGCTGGCCAATACCGGCTATGGCGTCATCCCCGAACCGTTGCTGCAGGCCTTCCAGGCGCAGCTCGCGACGCTCACCGGCGGCGACAAGGCGAAAACGCTGGTCTTCTTCTGCCTGAAGGATTGCTGGATGTCCTGGAACGCAGCCAAGCGCGCCGTCTCTTGGGGGTACAGCAATGTCATCTGGTTTCCCGACGGCAGCGATGGCTGGGGCGAGGCGCTGCTTCCGCTCGTCGAGATTGCGCCGGGGCTATGAGACCCGCGCCGGACCGAAGCGCCCGGCACCGAAGTGCCGTGGCCGCGGCGAGGCGGCGTCAATCCTTCATCAGCGCCCGGATTTCGCGGGCGAGATCGAAGGCGCGCTGCTCGATCTGCACGGGTATCTCGCAGGCGAGGGGCAGAGATTCCTGCCTCTCGGCGAAGAACCGCGTATCCCACTTGTACCTGTCCTCCGCCACGGTGAGCTCCGCCTTGGCCTTCTCGTCCAGCGCCGCCTTGGCGCGCAGCGCACCCAGCGCCGCTCCCTGCTCCTGGATCCGCTCGGCGAGCTGCCTTTGCCGATGCTGAAACCGGCCGATCCCTGCGAGCACGATGGCGCGGTCGTCATTGATGGTCTTCAACACGCCGGCGAACAGCATTTTCAGCTTCTCGTCCCGGCTTGAGTCCGGCTGGGCCTTGGCCCATTGCGCCAGGCTCTCGCTTGCTTGCTCCATCGGGTTGGCGCGGCTGACGAGTGCCTTGATCAGGCGCTCCATCTCCGCGTCGTCCTGCCAGCCGGTGAGCGCCTCGACATCGGGGCCATCCCACATCTGCGCCGCAGTGAGCGTCGCGACCCTGCGCTGCACGCAGGGCCATTCCGGTTCGTCCGGGCGCGCCGGCAAGGCTGCGAACATGCCCGCGAACAGGGCCGCGCCGCAGGCGATCCTGAGCCTCGTGCGGATCAGGCGTTGGCTCGGGACAAGACCTCTCGGGAACGTCATGCCGTGCCTCCGGGAGCACCACGCCGACCCAGCAAACCCTTCGATGGATTATAGGCGTAAATGGCGGCAGCGAGAAAGACGGCGGTAAAACCCAGCACCGCCGCAAGCGAGACAGGATCAATCTGCGCGTAGAGGGCGAAGCGGATCAGTTCKACCGCATGGGTGAAGGGATTGAAGCGGCAGATCTCATAGAGCAGCGGGCTCGATTCCCGGATGCGCCACAGCGGATAGAGCGCGGACGAGGCAAAGAACATCGGGAAGATCACGAAGTTCATGACCCCGGCGAAGTTCTCCAACTGCTTGATGATCGACGACATGAACAGGGCGAGCGCGCCCAGCATCAGGCTCGCCAGGAACAAGGCCGGCAGCACCGTGAGGTAGCCGAGCAAGGGCGGCTCGATTTCCCAGAAATAGGCGATCAGCAGAAAGACATAGACCTGCAGCAGCGCCACCGCGCCGCCGCCGATCAGCTTCGATGTCAGCAGGAACCAGCGCGGAAACGGGCTGACGAGCAAGGTTCGCATCGTGCCGGTTTCGCGGTCATAGACCATCGAGAGCGAGGACTGCATGGCATTGAAGAGCAGGATCATGCCGATCAGGCCCGGCGTCACGAAGACCTCGTAGAGGACATAGGTTTCATAGGGCGGGATGATCGAGACGCCGAGAACCTGGCGAAAGCCGGCGGCGAAGATGAAGAGCCAGACGAGCGGCCGCACCAACGCGGAGAGGAAGCGTTCGCGCTGATGGATGAAGCGCAGCATCTCGCGCCAGACGATGCCGTTGAAGCAGGCGAGATAACCAGAGAAGCCCGAGCGCTCCGGCGCGTCCGCCAGTGTCGGTGGCGCATGATCCAGCGGGATGGTCTTCATGCCGCCACCGTGCCGGCAGGATTGGCAGCCGCAGAGCCCGTCATCGTCGTGAATGCCTCGCGTATCGTTGCCGTGCCCGTCATGGCGAGCAGGTTGTCGTGATCGCCGGCAAACAGAACCCGGCCCTTGTGCAGGATGACGATGCGATCGCTCGGCGCGACCTCGTCGATCAGATGAGTCGCCCACAGGACGCCGAGCCCCTGGCTGGCGACGAGATCGCGCACCAGGGCGATGATGCCCTCGCGCGCTCCGATATCGAGGCCGACGGTGGCTTCATCGAGCAGAAGGCAACGCGGCTCGTGCAGCAGGGCACGCGCGATCTCGACCCTGCGCGCCTGGCCGCCCGACAGCGCACGCACCTTGTCGCGTGCCTTGTCGGAGAGCCCGATGATGTCGAGCAGTTCCATGGCGCGCGCCCGCGCCGCGGCGAGACCGAAACCATGCAGCGCCGCATGATAGGCGAGGTTTTGCAGCAGGCTCAGGTCGGCATCGAGCGAGCGGCTCTGGAACACCACGCCGATCTGCCGCAGCGCTGCCKACGGGGCGCKACGCACATCATTGCCGAAGACCCGGATCTCGCCGCTGACATTGTCATAGAGCCGCGTGATCAGCGCAAACAGCGTCGATTTACCCGCGCCGTTGAGGCCGAGCAGAACGGTGAACGAACCGGCCGGAACCTCCAGCGACACATCGACGAGGGCACGCCGCTCGCCGAAGGCATGGCTGACCCCGGCGACCGAGAGCGCCATGCCGACCCGCCGATCGTCGAATGCTGCGTTCACGTGACGATGATCCGCGCCGCGTTAGCCAAAGATGGAGCAACGATGCAAGCCTTCATGCTCTCCTCCGAACGACTCTTGGCCTTCTGCGTGCCGAGGCGCGCGCTGATCAAAATGGGGCGATGGCGACACCCCAGGGGTAGCGTCCTACCTTCACTGACTTGGTGACACGCAGTTTCTCGACATCGATGATCGAGACGTCGTTCGATGTGCCGTTCGTCGTGAAGAGCAGCTTCTCGTCGGGCGTGAAGGCGAGCTGCCAGACGCGCTGCCCGACCAGGAGATAGCGCTCCACTTTCAGGGTTGCGGTATCGACKACGGCGACGCGGTTGGCCGGCCCGAGCGCGACGAAGGCTGTTTTGCCATCCCTGGTGATCCGGATGCCGACGGGCTGGATGGCGTCGGCGTTGACGCCATTGATCTGGAACGACACCTTGCCGACGGGCTTGCGCGTCTTGACGTCGATGACGCTGACCGTGCCGCCGATCTCGGAGCTGACCCAGACCTGCGATCCGTCCGGCGTGAACTGCGCATAGCGCGGGCGGGCGTCGACCAGGACATGGTCGGTCGTCTTATTGCTTCCCGTGTCGATGAAATGCGCCATGTTCGTCGTTTCGGAGGTGTTGACGAGAATGGTCCCGTCAGGGCTGATGCCCATGCCCTCGGGCTCGACACCGACGGGGATTTCCGACAGGACCGAGCCCTTCTCGATATCGACGACGGTGACGATATTGTCGTCCTCGTTGGCGATATAGAGCGGGTTGCCTTTCGGATGCAGGGTGAAGAGCTCCKGGTCAGGACCCGAGGGCAGATTCTTGACGAATTCCAGGGTCTTGGTGTCGAAGACCTGCACGACATTGTCGTCGCTCGCGCAGATCAGCAGCCACTCGCCGTTCCGGGCCAGCACGACCCCGCGCGGACGTTGACCGACCTTGATGGTCTTGGTCACTTCCAGCGTCGTGCTGTCGATGACGCTGACGGTGTTGTCCTTTTCATTGGAGACGAACACCGTGTAGGCGTTGGCTGTGGATCCGAGCAGTAAAAGCGCGCCCGCCGAAAGAAATGATGTGAGCCGCATGGTGTTCCGTTTCCGATGATGATGTCGAAAAACCAGGACGCGATTGGCTTCAGGCTCTGACTTACTCTCCTACAATCTGCATTTCGTTTCCGGCCGGTCGAGCCCGAGCGTATCCAGCGTCGAGAACTGGTGCAGAAAGCCCGGCTGCGGCGAAACCGAGACCGGGAGCTTCGGCGTCGCGATCAGGATCGGTTCGCGCAACTGGCCGTTCCAGTCCCTGAATGTCAGTTTCTGGCCCTTGAAGCCTGCCACGTCGAACTCTGCGGAGCGCAGATAGGCCGCGATCTCGGCAAACGCGGTCGAGCGACGGCGCGCTGCCGCCTCGCCGATGCTGCGGATCGCGAGCCAGGCATCATAGTCGAGCGGGCGCATCGTCCGGTTCGCCGATCGCCTGAAGCGGTTCTGGAACTGGGTCGCTCCCCATTGTTCGAGCGCGGGATGCCAGCTTGTCGCCGTCAGCCCCTGTGTCCCCACCACCGGTCGCGCCTCCCAGGTCCGAAATGGGAAGTACTCGCCGAACAGCCCGGCCTCGTCGGCCACGACCACGACGTCATGGGCCGCCGCATTCTGCGTGAAGACCGGGATCTGCAGCTGAATCTGTTCGTGACCGCCATCGGCGCGCCGCGAGCCGCCTTCGTCGGAGAAAACCCGCTCCTCGACAATGCGGCCGCCGAAGCGCTTTGCCGCGCGTCGCACCGCCCCGGCGAAGGCCTCGTCCTCTGGCCGCGTTCCGAGAACCAGGAACCAGCGCCGCCACTGTTTCCAGACGAGATACTGCGCCAGCGCATCGGCGAGCATCGCGCGTGACGGGGCGGTATGCAGGACATTGGCGCGGCAATCCTCCTCGCGCAGGTTTTCGTCCGGCGCGCCGGCGTTGAACAGCAGCACATCCTTTCCCTTCAGCGCGTCGGCGAGCCTGAGAACGGTCTGGGCGCGCACGTCGAGCACCAGAAAATGTTGCCCCGCGGCGACGCGGCTTTCGGCTTCGACGAGCAGTTCATCGGCCTTGGCGCTCTCGATGATGTCCAGGCGAAACTCCTGGCCGAGAAAACGCCCCGTATTGGTGTTGTCTGCAATGGCGAGCCGCGCGCCGGCGATACCGTCGTCGGGCGGCGGAATGTCGAGCAGCGACAGCGGGAGAGGGCGCTCCTGGATCTCCCGGACGAGCAGGATGCCGATCGTCCTGGCCTCCGTCGGGGGCGCTGATTGCGCAAGCGCCTTGATCGGCCCACCGGCGAGCAGCATCACGCTGAAGACCAGAAAGATGGCCGCAAGGCGCAGCATCCCGGCCTTCAGGCGAAGGTCATGGCGATGGGCCTCGCAATCCTCCATGCGCGGCACTCCCCGATGGGCGAAGGCCAGCTACAGCCGTGCGCGTCGCCCACGCCCTCCAAAGCTGCGCCCAGCCGCAATCGACGTCAACCGGGGCACGGCTCGGCAAGCCGATGCCTGGCCGTTCCACAAGGGTGTGGAGTGCCGACCTGCGCCTGAGCCACTGCATGGGTTCGGAGCGCGCGCTGAGAGGACATTCGAAGGCGACTCCGTAAACGCTCACGGGATTCACGTAGTTTGCTTTTCGCTCCAAGCCGAAAAAGCGGGCCGTAAATCCGAGCCGACGTTGGCTGCGGGATACCTATCGCAAGGGTTGTCGCGAGGTTCCTCTGTGCCGGCGACAGTATTCGATTCGATCCTAGGGCGATCGTAATGAGGATTCTCTCAGGAAACGCGGCGCGAATCCGATAGGCCATTCTTGCCGCGGACCGTGAAGGCAGCAACGCCAGGTCCATGTCGTCAAGCTGGTGATTGTGAAGCCGAATTTGGGCGTGTGGGATAAGTAAATATGTCACACCCATCGCTGCTTTGCGGTGGGAAGCAAGTTGCGCATTGAGCGGGATCAGTCTTCGACGGATGCTGGGTGTGGAATTCGCAGCATGAATCGCAAGAAAAGGGGATTGCGATGACACTCAACCACGCGAGGGCCTGCGGCTTCACCTTGTCGATGGTGCTCGGGCTCGGCAGCGTCGTGGCGCAGGCCGCCGATCTGCCGCCCCCGACCACGCCCGTGCCGCCCGTGATGACTTCGGCATGGACCTACCGATTCACGCCCTATGGCTGGCTCATTTCGCTCAACGGAAACCAGACCGTGAAGGGGCGAACCGCGAAGGTTGATGCCAGTTTCATCGATATCGTCGATGCCACACTCGGAGATGGGGGCACGCTGTTTGCCCTGATGGCGGATATCGAGGCCCGCAACGGCCGGTTCTCCCTCCTCGGCAATTTCGCCGGGCTCAAGGTCAGCATCGATCGCGGTAACGTCAGGACGCGGAGCGTTACGCCGGATATCTCGGGCGCGATCGGCGCGTCCGGCGATGCCAAGACCTCGATGGCCATCCTTGAAGCTGGGGCCGCTTACGAGTTCGCGCGCTACGGATCAGTCGGCTTCGACGTCCTGGCGGGCGCGCGCTACTGGTATCAGCGCGCCGATATCTCCTTCGATGCGGGCGCGACCGTCGATGTCGGCGATCTCAGCTTCGGGCGCAATGTCGCGATCGCCCGTTCCGGCTCGGTGGATTGGGTTGACGGTTTTGCCGGCGCGCGCATGCGGATCGGCGTCGCGCCGGGCCACGAAATCTTCCTGCGTGGCGACCTTGGTGGTGGCGGCAGCAAATTCTCGTGGCAGGGCATTGCAGGTTACAGCTTCGATTTCGCGGAGAAGAACGGCATCACCTATTCGGGCATCCTCGGTTATCGGGCGCTCTACGCCGACTATGCCCAGGGAGAGGGACGTCGGCGTTATGCTTTCGATATGTTGATGCATGGCCCGGTCGTCGGGCTCAGCCTGCGGTTCTGAAGCAAGGCCAGGATACCGGTTCCTGGCGGCGGGCCGACGTTCTCGAGGTGACAACGCGCGGCAGGGACGCCGACCGGGAGCAATTTCCTGACAAGAGAGGCCTGCGCGCACACGCAATCGGAAGGGGAGATGCGGATGAGGACCGAGCTTTCTCTCTTCGTGGGCACCTTCACGACCTTGCTTGCCATCATCAATCCGTTCGAGGTCCTGCCGGTCTACCTCAAGCTGTTGTCCGGCAAGGATAACGCAACGCACCGCACGGTCGCCCTGAAAGCCTCGGTCTACGCGCTGCTGCTTTGCTTCTTCTTCTTCATTTTCGGAACGCTCCTGCTCCGGATTTTCGGCGTTCCGCTCAGCATGGTGCGGGTCGTCGGCGGCATCATCCTGATGAAGATCGGCTTCGAGCTGTTCATGCCGAAGAAATCTGGCGACGATCTGGGTCTCTCGGGCGCCGATACCGGCGAAGCGAACATCGCTTTCGTGCCGCTGGCGATGCCGATCATGTTCGGTCCCGGCGGCATCGCCACGATCATCGGGATGACCGCGACGATCAAGGATTCATCCAAGGAAATCCTCTCGTTCATCGCCATTTCTGCGGCAATCCTGGCAACGATGTTCACCACCTATATCTGCCTGATCTATGCCGAGAAGCTCACGCAAAGAATCGGCCCGATGGGGATCGACGCGATCACGCGCATTGTCGGGTTCTTTGTTTCCGCGATCGGGGGCGGCCTGATTTTCGACGGCGTGGTCGAAGCTCTGGAAATGCATGGCATGACCACTTTGCACTGAGCGACGTCTCCGTCCGGGAAGCGTGCCTGCGAAAAATGGAGGGGCAAAATCTGTTATTGGGCAGGGCGGCTTTTGCCCGCGCTGCGAGGGCAGGCTCGGAACAGGCCGCGGCCGGCTTMAAGCGGGCGCCAGCTTCGGCAGGCGGCGGCGGACATGGGCGGCGAGACCGGCGATGTCGGGCGCGGCGTTAAGCCGGCGCAGCCCTGGCTCGCGCTCCGCGCTTTCGAGCGGCCGTCTGATGGGCGTCTCAAGCCTGCCGCGCATCGAGTGCGTCGCGTAGTCCATCTCCGATGAAGTTGAAGGAGGTCACGGCGAGCGTGATCGCGGCGCCGGGGATGATTGCCAGCCAGGGTGCGCTGGTCAGGTAGCTCTGCGCGCTTTCGAGCATGTTGCCCCAGCTCGGCGTCGGCGGCTGGATGCCGAAGCCGAGGAACGAGATGTAGCTTTCGGCCAGGATCGCGTGCGCAACATTGAGCGTGGCCGCAACCACGATCGGCGCGACCGCATTGGGCAGCAGGACGCGGAACATGGTGCGCTTGCTGCTGGCCCCGAAGGAGACCGAGGCCTGTACGAATTCCCTCGTCTTGAGCGAGCGGATCTGCGCCTCGACGACGCGGGCGACCTCCATCCAGGAGGTCATCGCGATCAGCAGCACGATCGAGGGCACGGAGGGCTGGATCAGCGCCGAGACCGCCAGCAGCAGGAAGATCGAGGGGAAGCACAGCATCGCGTCGACAAAGCGCATCAGCGCGGCGCCCAGGGCCCCCTCGTAGAAGCCCGCGACCAGCCCGACCACGACGCCGATCGCCATCGCGATCGCCATGGCGGAAAAGCCGACGGCGAGGGAGATGCGGCCCGCCATCAGGAGCCGCGCGAGGATGTCGCGCCCGAGCGGGTCGGTGCCGAGCACATGCGGGCCCGAGAAGGGCGCCGCGAAGCGGGAGCGGATGTCGATGAAGGTGTCGGTATAGGGCAGCAGCCACGGCCCGACGATGCAGGCGAGCGTCAGCAGGGTGATGGTCGMAGCCCCGAAGACCGCAAGCCTGTGGCGCCGGAAGCGCCGCATGCCCGGGCTGTTCCAGAAGCCCGGGGCGGGCGCAAGCATCGGTTCGGCCATGCTCATGAAGGGCGCCTCTCGCTCATCGGTGACATCCGGCTCATCAGTGGCTTCCGGCGATGCGCGGATCGGCGACGCCGTAGAGCAGGTCGGCGATCAGGCTGCCGAGCAGCACCAGCATGGCGGAGAACATCAGGATGCCCATCACCACGGGATAGTCGCGGTAGCTGATCGAATCGAGGAAGAGCCGGCCCATGCCCGGCCAGGTGAAGACGGTCTCAGTGACGAGCGCGCCCGACAGCAGCGTCGGCACATGCAGTCCGGTGATGGTGATCATCGGCAGCAGCGCGTTGCGCAGCACATGCCGCAGCAGGATGGTCCGCTCCGGCACGCCCTTGGCGCGGGCGGTGCGCACGTAATCCTGGTTGATCACGTCGAGCATCGAGGAGCGCATGTAGCGGCTCCAGACTGCCGTCGAGACCAGCGCCAGCACGATGCAGGGGCCGATCAGGTGATGCAGCTGGTTCAGGAAGGAGCCGTCGCCCACCGTGTAGCGGTTGCCGGCGGGCAGCCAGCCGAGGCCGACCGAGAAGACATAGATGATGACGAGCCCGAACCAGAAGGTCGGGATCGAGAGCGCGATCATCGCGCCGATCGTCGCCAGCGAGTCGAAGATCGAATAGCGCTTGATCGCGCCGAGGATGCCGACCCAGGCGCCGAGCAGCATGGCGAGCAGCGTCGAGGTCAGCATCAGCTCCAGCGTCGCCCCGATATGGGAGGCGATGACGTGCAGCACCGGCTGCTGGTCGCGATAGGAGCGGCCCCAGTCGCCGCTCAGCATGCGCCAGAGCCATTCCGCATATTGCACGGGGAGGGGTCGGTTCAGGCCGAGCTGTTCCGCGATGCGGTCGAGATCGGCCTGGGTCATGTCGCCACCGGCGGCGAATTGCGAGAGCGGCCCGCCTGGCGCCAGGTGCAGGATGGCGAAGCCGATCACCGAGACGATKAGCAGCAACAGCAGCGACTGGCCGAGGCGGCGCAGGAGGAATCCGATCATGGCGCCGTTCTCCCGGCCGCTCCGCGCTTCATGTCACTTCGCCCGTTCAATCACTTCACCCGGTGCCAATCACTTCGCTCGGTGCCAATCACTTGGCCCAGTACCAGCTGCCCATGTTCCAGGCGTTCTGGCGCTGGTTGATATTGGGGCGATAGCCGATCAGGCCTTCCTTCACGCCCTCGATCGGCGCGTATTGGAAGATCGGCAGGATCGGCAGCTCCTCGCGGACGATCTCCTGCAGCCTGAAATAGATCGCCTTGCGCTTCTCCTGATCGAAGGTTTCCTGGCCTTCCTTCATCAGCGCATCGGCCTCGGCATTTTCCCACTGCATGTAGTTGCCGCCGCTGCCACCCTTCACCGGAATCGCATCGGAGGCGAAGCGCGAGGCCGGGTCGGGGTCGACGCCGGTGCGGAAGGTCGTACCGACCAGCAGCGACTCGAATTTGGAGCGCACGTAGAACTCGCCCCAGATCACCGCTGCCGGCATGTTGTTGATCGTCATCTTGGCGCCGACCTGCTGCCAATCCTGCTGGATCAGCTGCTGGCATTGCTCGCGCAGCTGGTTGCCGGTCGTCGTCGAGACCGCAAACTCGAGCGGCACGCCGTTCTTCATTCGCGTGCCCGAGCCGGAACGTTTCCAGCCGGCATCGTCGAGCAGCTTGTTGGCCCGGGCAAGATCGCGCTGCTGGACGGGGAGGGCGGGGTTGAACGCCCAGGATTCGCGCGGCGCGAAGGATTCCGTCGGCTTCGGCACGCCATAATAGATCGCGTCGATGATCGCCTGCTTGTCCATCGCCGCATAGAGCGCGTGCCGCACGGCCTTCTCGGCAAAGACCTTGTTGCCGAGATTCGGCATGATGATCTCGAGATTGCCGCTCGGCGCGACCGCGACCTTGCGGCCGGGAAGCTTGATCGCCTCCTGGTAGAAATTCGCGGGAATGCCCGAGATGATKACCAGGTCGACCTGGCCGGTGCGGAACTGGGCATAGAGCGCCGTCAGGTCCGGGATGTATTTGAGAACCGCCTTCTCGAGATAAGGGCCGTCGCCGTGATAGCTCTCATTGGCGACGAGCGTGATGTTGTCGCCGGGCTGTCGCGTGCCCCAGCGGAACGGGCCGGTGCCGACGGGAGCATTGTTGAACGGCGCCGTATTCGGGTCCGCCGCCTTGCCCAGGATGTGCTTGGGAACGATATGCGTGTTCGCCAGCATCGCGAGATAGGGGGCGTAGGCCTTCTCCATCCGCCACGAGATCTCGTGCGGGCCCTTGACCACGATATCCCTGACGAAGGCATGGCCGACGCGCGTGCGCGCCTTGAAGCCGGCGGTGTTGATCAGTTCCAGCGAGTATTTGACGTCCTCGGCGGTGAAGGCCGTGCCGTCATGCCATTTCACGTTGTCGCGGAGCTTCACGGTCCAGGCGAGGCCGCCTTCCGAGATGCCGCCATTCGCCTCGCTCGGCACCGCGAGAGCGAGATCCGGGCGCAGCGTGCCATCGGGCTCGGCGACCCAKAGCGAGTTGAAAACGCTGGTCCAGACGACTTCGTCGACCTCGACGCCCGGCATCAGCGGGTTGAAGGAAACCGGTTCCTGCGAGAGCCCGACCACGACGACGCCGGTCGGCTTGGCCGGCGGCGGGGCGGTGGGCTTAGTCGCCGTCTGAGCTCGTGCGGCAAAGCCGAAACTCGCGGCAAGCGCGCCGGCGCCGAGGCCGAAGAGATCGCGCCGGTTCAGGTTCCAGTTCGAAAACCGCCGTGGATCGTGACTGTCTCGCATCGTGCTTCCCCTCTCCCAAGGCAACCGCTTTCAGCGAATGCGCTGAAAGGCATCATCATAATAATGAACACAAGCGGCAACCCATTTTCATAATGGGCGTCATTCGGCTAAAAATCTTCATCATATGATATCGTGCGTCAAGGTCTGAGGGCGCTCCGGTCTGTGGAATTTGGCCGGTATTACAAGCAATGCGTTGTATTTAAAGGGTAATTTTATAAATCATCGGAATTTCATCAAAATAGTTGCGCGGGCATTTTCATCATCATATCGTTTGCGGGCCTTCAATCGCTTCCCTGGGACCCCATGCCGGATACAGTGCTGCCCGCCGAGAACGCCGACATCGACAGCGACGAGCAGCTCGAGGCCATGAGGATCGGGCAGCGGCTGCGAGCCCTGCGGGCCGAGCGTGGGCTGACGATCCTGGAGTTGGCGGCGAAGGCGGGCGTTTCCTCCGGCAGCATCAGCCAGATCGAACGCGGCGCCTCCAACCCGTCGGTCAGTACGCTGCAGAAGCTGCGCGCCGCGCTTGGCGTCACGCTCTGGTCGTTCCTGGAAAGCGACGCGGCCGAACCGGCCCGCGAGTCGCAATATGTCCGGCGCCAGGCCAATCGCCCGCGCATCGTCGTCGGCACCAATCAACTGACCAAGGAGTTGTTGTCGCCGCGCGACAACAACGAGCTGCGCTTCATGATCCTCACCGTACCGCCGGGCGCCGAGAGCGGCAGCTTCCTGAGCGGGCCCGGCGACAAGGGCGGCTATGTCCTCTCCGGTCGGGTCGAGCTCAGCATCGGCGACGAGGTCTTCGAAATCGGGGAGGGGGACAGCTTCCAGTTCCCCAGCACCATTCCGCATCAGGTCGTCAACCGCTCCGCGAGCGAGGCGAAGCTGATCTGGATCATCAATATCCGGGAATCGCACCTGTAGGGCGATCGTATCAGGCGGGGCCGGCAAGGCCGCCTTCGCCTGCCATTCCAGCAGACCCAGAGGAAACATGATCACGCGTCACGAAGTCACCGGCCGTCTCAGCAAGGTGCTGGTCGCCAATGGATTTGCCTTCCTGTCGGGCCTCACCGCCAAGGACCGCAGCGGCGGCGTCAAGGAGCAGACCGCCGATATCCTCGCCCAGATCGACGCCTATCTGGCGATGGCCGGCACGGACAAGACCCGCATCGTCGTCGGCAACATCTGGCTGAAGGACATCAGCACCTTCAGCGAGATGAACGCGGCCTGGGAAGCCTGGGTCGACCCGAAGCAGCCGCCGGCACGGGCGACCGTCGAGTCGCGCCTGGCTGCGGACGACATTCTCGTCGAGATCCAGGTCCAGGCCCTCGTCTGAGCCTCAACGTCCGCCGCGCGTGATCGCGGCGGACTTTTTTCGCGTGTCCCCAAATCCTCGCGTCCTCCAGCGCAAGCGGTCCGCCATGCCTCAGTCATCTGCCCTTCCGAGCGTCGTCCCCGGCGACCCGTCCTGGTGGTTCATCGAGGCCATGAGCGCTGAAGCAGGCCGGCCGGATTCAGCGCCGCTGTCGGGCAGCATCACGGTCGATGTGGCGATCGTCGGTGGGGGCTTCACCGGGCTGTGGACGGCGYTGGCCTTGAAGGAGCGGGCGCCACAGCTCTCGGTCGCGCTGATCGAGGCCTCGCGCTGCGGCTCGGGGGCAAGCGGCAAGAACGGCGGCAAGGTTTCGGGCTATTGGGGCTCGCTTGCCGGGATGGAAGTAAATATCGGCTCAGACGGCGCGCTGGCGGTCGCCCGTTCCGGAGCCCGCGCCCAGGACGCGATCCGCGCCTTCGCGACGGCGCCCGGTCGCGATGTCTGGTGGCGCGACGGCGCCAGCATCCGCGTCTCGGCCTCGCCGGCGCAGGATGCCAAGATCAAGGGGTATGTCGAGACCGCGCGGCGTCTTGGCGTGCCGGATATGGCCCATGAGCTCTCGCCCGACGAGGTGGCAGCCTATTGCCGCTCGCCGGTGTTCCGCGGCGGCGTCTACCTGGCCGAGGGCGCAACCGTTCAGCCTGCCAGATTGGCGCGCGAACTGCGGCGGGCCGTGATCGATGCCGGCGTTTCCGTCTTCGAGAACACCCCGATGGTCGCGCTCGATGCCGGCACGCCGAGCCGCGTGCGAACCCCGGATGGCGAGATCATCGCCCGGGAGGTCGTGCTCGCCACCAATACCGAGCTGGCGAAGCGCCCGGAGGTGAAGCCGCATGTCAGCGTGTTCTCCTCCTTTGCGCTGATGACCGATCCGGCGCCCGAGAAGCTCGCCGCAATGGGCTGGACCCGCGATGAAGGGCTCGCGGATCTCAGGATGTTCGTCCACTATTTCCGCAAGACGGTCGACGGGCGCATCCTGATGGGCTCGGGCTCCGGCCCGATCAGCTTCGGCGGCAATGCCCGCGATCCGCGCCTGACCACCGACCTCGCCTCGGCCGCTCGGGCCGAGAAGGGGCTGCGCAGGCTGCTGCCGGGCTTCGCCGATGTCGGCATCGCCAAGATCTGGGGCGGCGGCATCGACGTCTCGTCCGATCGGCTGCCCTTCTTCCGCACCGTGCCGGGCACGCGCGTCCATTATGGCTGCGGCTATTCCGGCCATGGCGTGAACCCGACCTATATCGGCGGGCAATGCCTGGCCTCGCTGGTCCTCAATGCCAGGGACGACTGGGCGAGCCTGCCGCTGTGCACCCGCAGCCTTCCCTCGCTTCCGCCCGAGCCGTTCCGCGCCGTCGGCGGCCGGCTGGTGCGATGGGGCATCATTGGATGCGAGGAGGCCGAGGAAAGGGGCGAGCGTGCTGGCTCCGCGATGAGCGCCGCAGCGGCGATCCCAAAACTCTTCGGCCTGCGCATCGGAACGCGCTGAGAGCCGCGCTCCGATGATCTAACCCTTTGTGTTTGCATCGGCTTTCCCGAAAACCGCAATCCACCCTTCGGGCCGATGCTTTAGGTTTTTGTGTCCGCATCGGCTTTTGGGGCCGATGCTTTAGCCCAGCCGGACCTTGGCGACCTTGTCCCGGTAGTCGTCCTTGGGGTCGACGCCGAGCAGCATCTTGATGCCGGCAACCAGGTTGTTGGCGTTCTCCCAGATCTCGGCGCTGCTCGGGTCGAAGCGCAGCAGGGCGAGATTGGGGTCATCCTTGCCGCCTTCGAACCAGGCCGCGATGAAGCTGTTCCAGAGCCGGTCGATGACCTGGCGGTCCATGTCGATCATGAGATCGCCCTCGACCGAGACGAACAGGTCATGGCCCTTCGAGACCAGGCTGAAGGCCGCGGGCTTGCTGCCCGACAGCGCCTTGACCAGCTCGGTGTCGCGGGAGGCGAAGAACCAGATGGGCCCATGATCGGCCTCGAGCTGCGCAGTCATCGGGCGGGTATGGCCCTGCTCGGAACCGGCCAGGCCGAGCATGACGGTCATGTCGGACTTCAGGGCCTTCCAGAATTTTGCTTCCAGTTCGCTTGGCGTCGGCATGGCATTCCTCCTGCTTCCCTTGCGTTGAACGGCCGCGTGATGGCCATGTTCGGGGTGGTCCCCGCTGGCGGCGGATGCGCGGAAAAACCCCGCGGCGAGGCCGCGGGGTTTCCGGTTCCGCCCTCAGACGACCGGCGGACGATAGGCGGTGCCGTTCTCGTCGAAGCGACTCCAGCCGGCGGCGCGGTATTCGGCCTCGCGGGTGGAGCGATCGATCGGCGTCGCTCCGTCCATGATCGCGACGACGGTGGCTTCGTGCTCGGGCTCGGCCCTGACCGCAATCACCGTGCCGCCGCGGCGCACCGTCTCGGCATGGTATTCGGCCTCGTCCTTGTCGACGCCGGCGCTGGTAAAGGACCCGACGATCCCGCCGGCCGCCGCGCCGGCGACCGCCCCGGCCGCGGTTGAGGCGAGCCAGCCGGCTGCCACCACCGGGCCAATGCCCGGGATGGCGAGCATGCCGAGGCCGGCGAGCAGACCGGCCGCGCCGCCGACGCCGGCGCCGATCCCGGCGCCCTCGGCTGCATTGCTCTCCTCGGGTTTGCTGTGTCGGCCGACGAGGCTGACATCGCGACTGGGAACGCCTGCGGCCTCGAGTTGCTCGACGACCGAGAGAGCGGTTTCATAGCTGTCATAGGAACGGGTGATGGTGCGGGTCATGTTCAACTCTCTTGCTTTGAGAAAGCGGGAGGCGCGATCTGGCGCCGGGCGAGCCGGCGGCGAGTGATCTGCGCTCAGTGATCTGGCGCTCAGTGGCGGACGATGTTGCCGCGATAGTCGACGGAGACGTCGACCTTGGCGCCGGCATTCATGGCCGTGCCCTTCCAGACGCCGTTTGCGTCCTTCTTCAGGCCTGTCACGTTCGAATAGCCATTGGCTTCAAGGCGGCTCTTGGCCTGGCCTTCGGTGAAGCTGTTTGCGCCCGGCAACGGGGCGTTCTTGTCCGCCTCTGCCTTTGGTGCCGGCATTGGCGACGTCGTCGAGGTCTGCGCAAGCGCTCCGAAAGCAGTCGTCGAGGCGATCAAAGAGGCGATGAGAAGCTTTTTCATGGTAATTCTCCGCAGGTTCGCGATTGTACGTCCTGATGTCGTATCAACCGGCACCCCCGGCAGAGAGTTCCGCAAATAAATACTTCTGATGGGTGGAACACATGGCTGCGTCGTCGGTTTCGCCAGCGCTATCCTGAAATCGCTGGAGGACACCCGATGGCCACAACACCGAAGCCACTCGATGAGCTGTTTCACGACATGCTCAAGGACGTCTATTACGCGGAAAAGCAGATCCTGAAGGCGTTGCCGAAGATGGCCAAGGTCGCCACTTCGCCCGAGCTCAAGAAGGCGTTCGAGACGCACAGGGCCGAGACGGAAGGCCAGGTTGAACGCCTGAGCGAGGTCTTCGATCTGATCGGCAAGGCGCCGCGCGCCAAGACCTGCGATGCCATCCTCGGCATTCTCGAGGAGGGCAAAGCCGTGATGGAGGACTATGCTGACAGCCCGGCTCTGGATGCGGGTCTCGTCGCCTCCGCGCAGGCAGTCGAGCATTACGAGATGGCGCGCTACGGCACTCTGAAGGCATGGGCGCAGCAGCTCGGCCACAAGGATGCCGTCAAGCTGCTCGACGCGACCCTTGCCGAGGAGACCAGGACCGACAAGGCCCTGACGCAGCTTGGCGGGCCCGCCAATTCCGCAGCGGTTGCCAAGGCGGCCTGAGCGAACGGCCGATCCGGCCCCGGCGGCCAAGGCTGCCGGGGCCGTTTCTTTGGCTCGATCTCGCACAGGGGGCGCCCGATGCCCTTGTGCTTCGGCCAATTCCATCCATATACCATCCCTATGGATGGTATATGGATGACCAGATGAAAATGCCCGATAGCGAAAAGCTCACGCTCAATCTCGGCTTCGTCGATCTCGGGCGCATCGACCTGCTCGTCCGGGACGGGTTCTATTCGAACCGCTCGGACTTCATTCGCACTGCGGTGCGAAACCAACTCGCGACCCATGCCGATGTCKCCGCGCAGGCGACGACGCGGCTCTCTCTCGAGCTGGGCCTGCGCGTCTTCACGAGGCGCGATCTCGAAGCGGCCAAGGCCGCCGGCGAACGCCTCGAGATCCGCGTCCTCGGCCTCGCCGTCATCGAAGCGGATGTCTCGCCGGACCTCGCGCGGGAGACGATTGCCTCACTGACCGTGCTCGGCGCGCTCCATGCCGCCCCCGAAATCAAGGCCGCCCTGGCCGACCGACTGGCATGAAAAGGCACAGCGACATGAACATCCGCATCCGCTCCGCTGTGGGCGAAGCCATGACACGTCTGAGAGGCGCCGATGTTGCAGGCGCGACTGCGGCCATTCAGCAGGCGCTCGCCGGGCGGCCTGTTCAGCCCCCGCAAGAACCCGGCGGCGACGAGACGGGGACGGCCGGGTCGATCGTCCCGCGCCGCCTCGGTGACGTCTTGCAATCGCTTCGGACTGTACAGGCGCGCGTCGCCGATCAGCCCGGCACGGCGCGTCGCCAGCCTGGCCCGGCAGAGGAGGACGGGCGCTTTCGTTCCTGCAGCTTTCGCAGCGCCGCCGGAGCTCTGGCCTACAAGCTCTACGTGCCGGCGGATCATGCCGGGCGCGAACTCGCGCTCGTCGTGATGCTGCATGGCTGCACGCAGGATCCCGATGATTTTGCGCGGGGAACCCGGATGAACCGGCTCGCCGACGAATTCGGCATCATCGTCGCCTATCCCCACCAACCGCGTTCGGCCAATGCCCAGGGCTGCTGGAACTGGTTCGATCCGCGTCATCAGCGGCGGGGGGCGGGAGAGCCCGCGGCTCTCGCGGGCCTGGCCCAGGAACTCGCTGCCGAGTTTGGCATCGATCGCGCGCGCGTCTTTGTCGCCGGCCTGTCTGCGGGCGGCGCGATGGCCGATGTGCTGTCCTCGACCTATCCCGATATCTTTGCCGCCGCCGGCATCCATTCCGGCCTTCCCCATGGCGCCGCAAGCGACGTCATGTCGGCCTTTGCGGCGATGAAGGGCAATGCGAAGCCGATATCCCGGGGGACGGGAAGCGGCGCCCGGCAGATCATCTTCCACGGTACGGCCGATGCCACCGTTCACCCCTCGAATGGCGAGACGCTGTTTGCTCGGGCTAGCGCCCGCAATGGCGCGCTGGGGGAGTTGACGACCGATGCCGTCGTCAACGGCCGGCATGTCACCCGCACGCTGGTCGGACCCACCCATGGTCCGGCCACCACGGAATACTGGCTGGTCCAGGGAGCCGGTCATGCGTGGTCGGGCGGGGATGGGGCGGGAAGCTTCACCGATGTGTCGGGCCCCGATGCCTCGCGCGAGATGATCCGGTTCTTCCTGGAGACCTGACGGGATCGTCTCTCCTCGCATGCTGGGGGGGGCGGGAAAAGGAGCCTGATGTCAAAGTCGCTGGGGTAACGATCGTGCTTGCTACTGGCCCAAGGGACAGGTCGACAATCCTCGGGACGCCCCCTTAGTTTGGCCGGGCTTAGCCAAGGCAAGTCCAAGCCTACCCTTCCGTCCGGTTGAGGAGCATGTGCTTTGCGCCGTCTTGTTTTGTCTTCGCTCATTTTTGTGATCGGCTTGGCCGTGCCAGCCTTGGCGCACACGGAGGCGAGCGCCTTCGCTGGATTTGCCGAGGGCTTTCATCACCCCCTGACCGGACTCGACCACGTCGCAACGATGCTCGCGGTTGGTCTTTGGGGCGCTTACCTCAGTGGTCGGGCCATCTGGGTCCTGCCGATCGTCTTTCCCCTCGTCATGGTTCTGGGGGGGGTGATCGCTGTCCTTGGCCTTCCTCTGCCTGGTTTCGAAAGCGGAATAGCAGCATCTGCGCTTGTGCTTGGCCTGATGGTCGCCTTCGCCGTGCGCGCGCCGCTCTGGATCGCCGCCGGTCTCGTCGGGGCGTTCGCCGTCTTCCATGGCTATGCGCATGGTCGTGAGGTGCCGGACGCCGCGGAGGCGGTAACGTTCTTCGTCGGCTTCGTTGTCGCGACAGGCCTGCTTCATCTCGCTGGCATCGGGATGGGCCTGCTGACGCGCTGGAACTGGGGCTCGGTCCCCGTCTGCGCCGCAGGCGCCGCCATCGCGTGCACCGGGATCGCCTTTCTGACCGGCACGGTGTGACGCTCATCGAGGCGCGGTGGCACCCAGCCGGATCACTCAAGCCAGTCCTCAGGAGCGCTCGCATGAAAAAGGCAAACTACGCGTCGCTGCTCGCCGTTGGATCATGTCTGGCAGTATCGGCAAGCGCACAGCAGGCTGCTCCGCCTGCGACGAGCCCGTCCGTCGTTTATCTCAACCAAGCTTGGTCGCAGGAAGATCGCGAGTGGTATTATAATTTCTCGCAGGGTTCCGCGATTATTACGTACGATCTTTATCTGAACCTGGAAGTCGCCAACAGCCAGGATTTGTTTCGATCCGACGCGAACAACAAGGCCCACGGACTTACCCCCCAATCCGCGAGCGCCAATAACAGGGATGGCTTGCCGATCGGCGTCACCAAGACCGCTGTTTCTGAAACCGTAAAGGGTTGGCCGGCTGGTGATTATGCTGGTCTGACCTGCGCCGCCTGCCATCAGGGGCAGCTGAACTACAAGGACAAGGCCATTCGCATTGATGGCGGCATCGCGACCGCGTTCGATATACAGAGGATGATTCAGAGCCTGAACGATGCGGTGCAGGCGACTTTGACCGATGCGGCGAAATTCGACCGTTTGGCGGGGCGGCTCGGAGCCACTGCCCCTGACGGGAAGGACAAGCTGCGCAAACGGGTTGAKAGCGAAGCGGAGCGGGTGAATCAGTATGCCACCCGAACGTCCCGCACTTCGCACCCATGGGGTCCCGGCCGCATGGACGCGCTCTCGCTGATCATCAATCGCACGACCGCGACACTACCGGGAATCCCCGAGAACTGGGCGATGGCAATTGCACCGGTCAAACCGCCGTTCCTATGGAACGCTCCGCAGGGATTATGGACACAGTGGGGCGCGTTCGCCCAGAATCCGATCGGTCGCAATTTTGGAGAAACGCTGGGCGTCTACCTGCCGGTTGACCTGAGCTCCAAATCTCCCGCCGAAGGACTGTTTCAGTCCAACGCAGCCATCCTCGATCTTGGGCGGGTCGAGAAGCAACTGGAACGACTGGCGCCGCCAAGTTGGCCGGAAGAGGTGTTCGGCAGGATCGACCGTGACAAAGCGAAGGTGGGCAAGGGCTTKTTCGTGGAGCTTTGCGCGAGCTGCCATAATGCCTGGCCTTATCGCTGGACCGAACCGAACAAACACGGGAAGCAATTCGTCCTCGTTGGACTGACTCCACAGACATATGTAGGCACCGACAGGGCCCAGATCGAGGCGCCGAAGCCACTGGCGTTTACCGGCGAATTGAGCAAATTCCTGCCCCCCGAATTCCGCGGCCAACCGTTCTTGCCGCCGATGCTGTTGAACGCACTGATTGGTGACGAGGTGCGCGGCCTGGCGATTGCAAAGCTCAAGCTCACCGAAGCCCAGCTATTGGACCTGCGCGGTTATCGCGAGCTTCCTACGCCACGCCCGGCGGAACATGTCTACAAGGCTGCTCCGCGGGACGGGGTCTGGGCTACACCGCCATTCCTGCACAACGGGTCGGTGCCCAACCTCTACGAGATGCTGATACCGGCGGCAGAACGCACCAAGAAATTCTACCTCGGCGGCGACTTCGATCCCGTCAAGGTGGGCCTCGATACCACCGCGACGTCCGGGACCTTCCTCGTGGATACGTCACTGTTGGGGAATTCGAACGCTGGTCACTCGTTCCAGAACGGGCCGCGCGGAAACGGCATCATCGGCCCCTTGCTGGCGGAACAGGAGCGCTGGGCGCTTGTCGAGTACCTGAAATCCATTCCGGAGGAGCCCGGCCGCGTGACGCCGTTCGGAGGCCCAGCGCAAGCCAGCCTTCCCCCGAGGCCGTGACCTTCGGGGCGCGTGGGGAATCGTCCGGCATCAGGCCGGGCGGTCGCGAGGTTTTGACAGCGTAAACGGGAGCCGGGCGATGTCCGATCATATCGATGGGCCGAGGCAGATCGGCGACCCCTCGGCCGATCTCACTGACCTGTTCGCGTTCACGAGCCCCGAAAACCCGGCTCGTACGGTGCTGGCCGCCAATGCCTTTCCGACCTGTGGTGCGGACGCGATCTTCTCCAATGCTGTCGGCTTCGCAATCGTGGTTCGTCGCGCGAAGGTAGCCGGGGTTGGCGAGGCAACGAAATTCGAGACGAGCGACCCGGAAATCCGGTTCTCCTGTCGGTTCGACGCGCTGGAACATGGCGCGGCCGGACAGCCTCCGATCCAGCGTGGCACCTGCACCCTGCCTGATGGTCAGACGCTTCGTTTCGTCGTCAACGACGAGCGCGGTGCGTCCACGCCCGATGGCGTCTTCAGGGTCTATGCGGGGGTGCGGTCTGATCCATTCATCCTCGCGTGGCTGCTCGGGGGCGATGGCATGAGGAAGTTCGAGAACCTCCTGTACAACGACAACGTGCTCTGCATCGCTATCGAATTTGATACGCAACGTGTGCTCGATCCCGACAGGGGGTCTCTTTTTGGAGTGATCGCCGAGACGGTGCCGTTGCCGCATGCCGGCGCTCTTGTTGGGCACGAACCGCCACGCCTCGATTGGGTCGGCCGTCCCGAACAGACCAATGTCCGGCTCAACAATGGTGGGCTGGCCGGCGTGGACGATCTGCGCGATCTCTGGAACCAGCAGACACCGTTTGCGATCGACGAAACGCTCAAGCCCCTGTTCCTTCAGCGCCTGAAGGACAGCCTGGCCAACTGGGATATGCGCGACGGCAGGCAGGATTGGACCCCGGCCGCGCTGGCATCCAACGCCAGCATGTTTCTCGACGACTTCATGCTGTTCGACGTGGCGAAGCCGATCACCGATACGAGCCATTTCGAAATCGAAAGAAGCACGCTGAACGGAAAACCCTATCAGACCGGCGGCGGACGCACCGTCGATGCCGATGTCATCGATGTGCTTCTGACCTGGCTGGTGAATCGCGACCGCACCCACCTCCAGGGCGGTACGACCAAGGCAACGAAGCCCGGCACCAGGAATTTCCCCTACTTCGCCACACCCAACACCGACTTGCAGACCATCATGGAAACCGTCGAGCTCAGTGCTCCACCCGACCGGATCTGGGACTTGATCGGACCATTCGGCGGCACCTGGCACCCGCTGGTCGCCCAGATCGTGCTGACGGGCACGGGTGTTGGCCAATTGCGCACGATCCAGACGACGGAAGGCAAGCAGATCATCGAACGTCTCGACGCAAGCGACAGCACGGCCAGATTCTACCGCTATACAAATATCGCAGGGCTGCCGGTGGCGAATTACACGGGAATGCTCTCGGTCAAGCCGAGTGGCTCAGGCAGCACCGTCGAGTGGCGCGCACAATTCGTTCCGAACGGCCAAGGCACGATTATCGTCAAGACGATCGTGTCGACGCTGTTCAAGACCGGGCTCGATAGCCTCAAGTCGCGCTTTTGAGGACAGGGGTATGATTGCGCAAGCAGAGTCCGACAACGTGGTCTTTCAGACCACCGACGGCGAGATCGCCGCGATTAATCTCAATAGCGCGCGCCTGCGTTCCTGGACGCGTTTCGATCAGGATCCGCAACGAACGGGCGTCTCCGAAACCGTACTCKAACATGAGCAACTGAYGGCGCAACTCCTGGGCGACTTGTCCGCATTCGACCGCATGGAAACGCTGGCCGATCTGCTGGCGCGGCTCGACCCCTCGTCGCCACGGACCGCATTGATCCGGGCCCAGGTCGCGTCAGCCCTGCACCGTTTTGCCGAGGCGCGGGGACATGTGGCGCAAGCGAGCCTCGGCGAGGCTTCAGCGGCGGAAAATCTACTGCTGACGATCGATCAGGCCTGCGGCACCGCGCTGGACGCGGTGCTGGAGAAGCGGCGCCGTATCGCGGAGCAATCCGGGCTCTTGCCGGATCAGGTGGCGCTCGGCGCCCTGCTGGCCGATCTCGGGGACTTTGCCGGCGCCGACCAAATCTACCGGCAGGCGCTCCGCGACTACCGCGAGGTGTCGCCATTCCCCGTGGCCTGGGCCTGCTTCCAGCTCGGCGTGCTCTGGGGCGAACTCGTGCCGGGACCCGATTTGGCCCGCGCCGAGCGCTGGTACCGAAAGGCCGTCGCCTGCTTGCCCTGCTATGTGAAGGCCCGCGTGCATCTGGCCGAAATCCAGGCCGGTGACGGCCGGACGAGGGAAGCTGAAGCCACTCTTGTTCCCGCCATTGCAAGCGGCGACCCCGAAGTGCTCTGGCGCCTAGCCGATACGCTGGCCGTCTCCGACGAGAGGCGCAGCGAGGCCGACGCGTATCTGGACGCCGCACGCTCAGGCTTCKAAGCGCTCCTCGCCAGGCATCTGCTGGCCTTTGCCGATCATGGCGCCGAGTTCTACGCCGGCAGCGGTGGCGATGCTCGGAGAGCCTTCGAACTGTCGCGGATCAATCTCGAGAACCGACCGACGCTACGCGCCTTCGAGCAGGCTCATGAGACCGCCATTGGCGCTGGCGAAACCGAGGCCGCCGCCGCGATCGCCGCGTCGGCGCGTCGACGCTGGGCCCCCACGGCCGCGTTCCGACTGTCGTCGCTGGCACGACACGGTGCTGCCGAAACCGATGGAGCCGTCGCATGATGATCGACCGTCGCAGGTTCGTAGCGGGCGCAGGCCTGGCTGCCGTCACACCCGCCATCGCCTTGTCCTTGCCGCAACCTTCTCCGGCGCCGGCGACCGCAATCGCGCCTGTCCTGATGATCGCCGGCTGGAGCAATCCGGACGACGGCGACACGGCGGAGCAGGTGTGGCTGCGCGTCGGTCATGGATGGCGAACGGCCTGGCGATGATGAGACGAGGGCTCTGACGACGACACGGAAAGCTATGTGCGGAGAATCACCTTGGCCGACACGATCAAGCTATCCGTCAATGGCGAGGCACGTGTCCTAAGTATTGACGATCCCAATATGCCGTTGCTCTACGCGTTGCGCGAGCAGCTTGGCCTGCATGGCTTGCACTACGGCTGCGGGCTCGGTCAGTGCGGAGCTTGCACCGTGCACTATTACGGGGAAGCGTTGCGTAGCTGCCTCATGCCGGTCTCGGCGGTCGCCGGGGCCGAGATCGTGACCCTGGAAGGCCTGGGGACGGCGGAAAAGCCGCATCCGGTGCAGCAGGCCTTCATCGACGAACAGGCTGCCCAATGTGGCTACTGCATCAACGGCATGATCATGCAGGCGGCCGCGTTTCTTTCGACCACGAAGCGGCCGACGGAGGAACAGGCCCGACTGGCACTGGCGAGTAACCTCTGCAAATGCGGCACACATGTCCGGATACTGCGCGCCGTGATGCGCGCCGCCGAGCAGATGTCATGAGGGCGGGGGGGCAGATCTCCGGGGCGCCACTCTCTCGTCGTGCAGTCTTGACCTATGGCGGAGCGCTCGTCGTAACGTTCGAAGCCCTGCGATCACCGTCATGGGCGCAAGCCCCACCCGCGGCGAACGGCGGCGCGGCAGACGAAGTCGGCGGGTTCATCGCGATCGGTGCCGACGGGCTCGTCACGATCAAATCCGGGAAGGTCGAGCTCGGCACCGGTGCGCTTACCGCCATCGCCCAGATTGCGGCCGAGGAGCTGTCCATCCCGATGGGCCGGGTAACGATGATCCAGGGTGATACCGAACTCACGCCCAACCAGGGGCCCACCTATGCCAGCCTGACCATTCAGGACGGTGGCATGCAGATTCGCCGTGCTGCGGCCACCGCACGCGCCGCATTGCTCGATCAGGCTGCAATTCGCCTCAAGGTCGCCAAGGACATGCTCGAGGTGCGCGACGGCGTGATCACGCCCCGGCAAGGCGGCCAGGGCCTGTCATATGCCCAACTGGTCGGCGAACGTCGGCTGACGATCAAGGTCGATCCCGCCGCGGCGCTGAAGGACCCGAAAGATTACACGATCGTCGGCACGCCCGTGCCTCGCCTTGATATTCCCGCGAAAGTCCTTGGCAGGTTCACCTTCATCCAGGATTTCACGTTGCCTGGCATGCTGCACGCGCGGATGGTTCATCCAGCGGCGCTCGGCGCCAAGCTCGAAGCCTGGAACGACGCCGCCTGCCGCAAGATCACGGGCTATGTGCGGACGGTCCGCAAGGGCGACTTTCTGGCCGTAGTCGCCGGCAATGAATGGGCGGCCATCCGGGCATCGACCGCGATCGTCGCGACCTGGTCGGCCTGGGCAGGCCTGCCCGACGAGGCCAGGCTGTTCGAATATGTTCGCAGCTCGAAAGTCGTCCGCAATGAGGTCCTACAGAACACCGGCGATACGACCGGCGACGAGAGGGCGAGCGGCAGAATAATCGAAGCGACCTACGACCTGGCCCTCAATACGCATGGCTCGATCGGCCCGTCCTGCGCGGTGGCCGATTTCAAGGATGGTGTTCTCACTGTCTGGACACCGTCACAGGCGAGCCACCTGCTGCGGTCGCAACTCGCCACCATGCTGGGACTGTCGCAGGAGCGCGTGCGCTGCATCTTTGTCGAAGGCGCAGGATGCTATGGCCGCAACGGAGCCGATGATTGCTCGTCCGAAGCCGCGTTGCTTGCAAAGCTGCTCGGCCGGCCGGTCCGGTTGCAATGGATGCGAAGCGACGAACATGGCTGGGATCCGAAGGGGCCGCCGGTCCTGCTCGATTACCGCGCCAGTCTTGATKATCAGGGCCGAATTGCCAGCTGGCAATCCGACATCTTCCTCAGCGAACGACCGATGCAGCGCTCGGGTGCGACGCTCCTGGCGGCCACTCTCGCGAAACTGCCGAAATTCGGGTCGGGAGCCGGGGTGTATAATCCGGGCCTCGGCATCCCCTATGCCTTGGCCAACAGCAAGCTGACCGCGCATTGGCTCGCCGACACGCCGCTCCCGGCGGCATGGATTCGCGCGCCTGCACGCCTGCAGAACACGTTTGGCAATGAGAGCTTTCTCGACGAGATTGCGGCCGCAACGGCTGTCGATCCGTTCGATATCCGCACCCGGAATCTCAAGGACCCGCGCGGGCTCGAGCTGCTCGAGAGCCTGCGGAACCTCGCGCAGTGGGAGCCGCGCGGCTCGCGGCCGCGCGATGGCGGCATGCTGGTGCGGGGGCGGGGCGTGTCCTACGCCAAATACGAGCTGGTCCGGACCTATGTCGGGATCGTCGCCGATGTGACGGTCGATTGGTCGGACGGCCGGATCAAGGTCGATCGCGTCTTCGTCGTTCACGACTGCGGCCAGATCATCAACCCTGACGGGCTGCGCAATCAGATCGAAGGCAACGTCGTCCAGACGATCAGCCGGACGCTGGTCGAGCAACTCACCTTCAGCCGCAGTGCGGTCACGAGCCTCAACTGGGGTAGCTACCCCATCCTGACCTTTCCGAACGTCCCTCAGGTCATGATCGACCTGATCGACCGGCCAAACGAAGCGCCATGGGGAGCGGGCGAGCCGACTACTTCCGTCGTGCCCTCGGCCATAGCGAATGCGGTCTTCGACGCGACCGGCGTGCGCTTGCGATCGGTGCCGTTCAGAGCGGCCAAAGTTCTGGCGGCTATGCGCCTGGCGAAAGCGAGATAGCGGGATGAGCACCGTGGAAGCACAGGATCACGAAGGAGAGGACTACGTCTCCTCCGCTTTTCGGCGTGAAAACGTCGCCATCGTGGGCAGCCCCGACGAAATCCGAAGGGTCGCCGCAGAAGGCGTGAGCGGCGCCATGGCCGTTGCCGGCCTGGCGGTGGCCGCCATCCTCGTCATCTGGTTCGCCTTCCTCCTGTTCATCTATCTCCCGCGAGGCGCTGTTGACTGATCTGACAGGCGAATCCGAACGAAGATGGGCCTGGGTCGTCACCGGGGTCATGGTCCTCGTGCTTGCGGTGATCACGTTCAACGGCGTGCACTGGGCCGTGCAACCCCCGTCGAATGTCGAAACGATCGATGCGGATCGCCTCCATCTCGCCGGGGAGTTTGTCGAGACCAATCTGGGCACCGAGGTCGTGGCGGATCAATCGGTGGTCGTGCGCGTCGTCGCCKAGCAATATTCGTTCGTGCCGGCCTGCATCGTCGTTCCCACCGAGACCAGGGTGGTTTTCCGCGTCACCAGCCCCGACGTGGTGCATGGCTTCCTGATCGCCGGCACGAATGTGAACAGCATGGTGGTGCCCGGGTTTGTCTCCKAGGCGCGTACGCGCTTCGAGCGGCCCGGCGAACACCTGATGCCTTGCCAGGAATATTGCAGCGTTGGGCACCAGGGCATGTGGGCGCGGGTGAAGGTCGTCGATCGCCTCGAATTCGCCCGATCCTATGGCGGCAGATTGCGAGCGTCCTGTGCAGGGTAGCAACCGCCTCGTGCTCGCCCATTTCTGGACCGCCTTCGCGGTCTTCGCCGTCATGATTCCGCTCGGCGCCTGGCAGATGCTGGTGCGTAGCCCGCTGCATCGGTGGATAGACCCGGAACTCTACTACCGGGCGGTCACGGCGCACGGCACCTCGCTCGCCTATGTCTTCCCGACGCTCGTTGCGATGGGCTTTGGCTATGCGGTCTGCGCGGTGTCGCTCGGCCGGCCGATGCACGGGGCGCGGCTTGCCTGGGCGTCTCTCGGACTGGTGATCGCCGGGGGCGTGCTGGCGATCGCGACCGTGGCGGCCGGCAAGGCGACTGTTCTCTACACCTTCTATCCACCGCTGCTGGGCAGCCCGTATTACTACCTGGGCATCCTGATTGCGGTGATCGGTTCATGGATCTGGGTCGGCCTGATGATCTCGCATTTCAGGCGCTGGAAGCGTGATTATCCGGATCTCCCGGTTCCGCTGGCGATGTTTGCCACCACGGCCGGCGCATTGCTCTGGGCCTGGACGTCATTGGGAGTCGGGGCGGAGATCGTCTTTCTGATCCTGCCCAATGCCTTCGGCTGGACGGACACGATCGACCCCGCCCTTGCGCGTCTGCTGTTCTCCTGGACCTTGCATGCCATCGTCTACTTCTGGCTGATCCCCACCTATATCGCCTTCTACGTGCTGCTGCCGCAGGCCGCCGGCGGCCGGCTCTACAGCGACAAGATGGGCCGGATCGCCTTCCTGCAACTGCTGATCTTCGCGATGCCGATCGGCCTTCATCATCTCTTCGCCGATCCGCAGATCGGTGCCGGCTTCAAGTTTCTCCATGCGGTCTTCACGGGAATGGTGGCGGTCCCCACGCTGCTCACGATTTTCACCATTTGCGCGTCTCTCGAAATCGCGGGCCGCCTGCGGGGCGGGCGCGGTCTTTTCGGCTGGATCGCCGTTCTGCCATGGGACCGCCCACTGGTGCTGGCTTCGGTGCTTTCGCTGGTCATGCTGGGCATGGGTGGGGCCAGCGGCCTGATCAACATGAGCTATGCGCTCAACCTGACGATCCACAACACCCAATGGGTCACCGGGCATTTCCACCTGATCTACGGGGGGGCGATCGTGATCATGTATTTCGCGATTGCCTATGAACTCTGGCCGCGCCTGACCGGTCGCCCGCTMGCATCGCCGCATCTCGTCCGGCTGCAGCTCTGGACCTGGTTCGTCGGCATGATGGTCGTCACGCTACCCTGGCATCTGGTCGGTGTCATGGGACAGCCGCGGCGCATGGCCTATTTCGACTTCACCAATTCTGCACTCGCGCCTCAGGCGATCTGGGTGAGCGTGTCGACGGTCGGCGGCTTCATTCTTGTGGTCTCGGCGATGCTGCTCGTGGGCGTGCTGGTCGCATCTCATCGTGCGCCGAAAGCCGCGATCCCGCCGCTGAGATTTTCCCTTGCGGTCAATCCTCCTCTCCGATTGCCCAAATCCCTGAACAGTTTCGGGGTCTGGACGCTGCTGGTCGTGGCCCTGACCGCCGCAAATTATGGCTATCCACTGGCCCAGTTTCTTTTCCTGAACAGGACGAGCGTTCCTGCCTATTCGAGCCAGGTACGATGAGCAGCGGGGGGCGCCAAGCATCGCGCGATTCCCGGTTCGCCGTATGGATCAGCGCCACCGTCGCGCTGTTCATCGTCGCGGTGCTGATCGGCTTCATATGGTTGCCATCCGTCCAGAGGGGCGCCGAAGGTCTCGATCTCTGGAGCGTGATTTGCCGTGCAGTCGGCCTGCCCAACGCAAGTGCGCGGGCTCCCGTCGCGATAGCCGCACAGCCCGCTTCGACGGTTGCCTGGACCGCCTCGACGCGACAGCAGCTTGCGCAAGGTAACGCGGCGCGCGGTGCAGCGCTTGCGGTCAACTGCAACAACTGCCACGGCCTGAACGGCATCAGCACTGACGCGGCCTTCCCAAATCTCGTCGGTCAGAGCGCGGACGCGATCTACAAGCAGCTCGCGGATTACCGGAGCGGCAAGCGCAACCCGGTGGTAATGGGAGTATTCGTCTCATCCCTGTCGGAGCAGGATGTTTTCGATCTCGCGAAGCACTTTGCGTCGCTCCCGCTCCCCGTTGCCGGGCCTCCGGAAAAGAGCGATCCAGCGACCTCCAACGTCCGAACCCTGATCGAAGTCGGCGATCCCCGGCGAGGCATGGCGCCCTGTGCGGCATGTCACGGACCGCTCGGCTTGACGATTGGCGCTCCGAGCCTGCGAGGCCAGCAGCGTGCCTATCTCGAACAGGAACTGCAGGCCTTTGCCACGGAGAGCCGCCGCAATGACATCAGGGAGCAAATGCGCTCCATCGCTCGCCAGCTGACGAGCGCAGAGATCGCGATGATTGCTGCCTATTATTCCGGCCTTGGCCAGCAATAACCGCGGGGAAGCGTTGCCTGATCAAAAAGGATTGCCGGCGCGCGGCCTGCTGATTGCAAGCGGGTATCGGTTCCTGCTGGGCTAGCCTCGCGAAACCATGCGAGGGGGAGTGAGGAATGGGCCGAACCAGTCGCGGCTGCCATGGTGCAGCCCTAACCAGAACGGTACTGGGTTGAACGTTCGATGCGGCGTGTTCGCCGGGCTATTTCGGAAACAGGAACTGCACCTGGGCCCGGAGTTGCCAGTCGGCGCCGCCGCTGGGCTTTGCGACATTGTAATAGGCTGCAAGCTGCGCGTTGATGGCCTGATGGCCGATCTTGAACACGCGCCCGAAACCGCCTCCAATCGGCACCGTCCAGCGGTCGCCGTGGCCGGCTTCCCAGTCGGCGGTGATGATGGGAGACGAGGTCAGATACCAGCCGCCGTGGAAATTGTAGTTCACGAAGGGCTGGAGCGTCATCGCATTGACCGCGCTGCGGTTGCTCTTGCCCGCGAAGGACCAGACATTGTTGGCGAGGACGCCGACGACCCAGGGCCCTTCGATCGCCAGGGCAACGAAGGCGGGGCCGGCCGAGTACTTGCCGCTGGTGAGGGTCTTGTCGGTGCCGGTCGGGAATACGAAGGTCGGCCCGATGCCCCAGATGATGCCGTGCGTCGGCTGCTTCGGCGAGAAGAAGAAGCTCGGGTTGATGTCGCCGAGGCCGAACTCGCGGTCACCATTCACCGTTAGGGCCGGTTGCGAGATCACCGGCGTGATCCAGCGCGTGATCAGGTTCCAGTCCTTGTTCAGCGTGATCGGGATCACGGGCTGGATGTTGAGGACATTCTGCAGCTGCTTATGCGGGCCGACATTGAAGTTGGAATTGTTCTGGAACGGCAGGCTGATCATGTCGGCAACGGGGTTTTGCGCCGCCTTGGCAAGATCGTCGGTGCTCTTTTCGGGGCCCTCCTGGGCGATGGCGAAAGAGCTCGCCAAGCCGATTGAGATGGCGAGCGCGACMCTCAGTCCGAATCGTCCGCAGCCTGTGCGTCGTCCAGTCATGATGTGCTCCGTCTGTCATCCAGACCATCTTTGATCATTGGAACAGAGTTCGCTGCTGAGTGCCAGATTAGGTATTGCTTGCAATGCGCAATCATCACCGTGTGTTGCTTGTGTGATACATGTCGACAATGTTGTGGCGGAGGCTCCGCTGTGTCTACGACAGTATTCGATGCATTGGGAATGCAATACGGTTCGACGGGAGAAGCTCACTCAAAGAATCGGGCCGATGGGGATCGACGCGATCACGTGTATTGTCGGGTTCTTCGTCTCCGCGATCGGGGGCGGCCTGATTTTCGACGGCGTGGTCGAAGCCTTGCAAATGCACGGTGTGACCACTTTGCACTGAGCGCCGCCTGCGCCTGAGCAGCGCACCCTGCGCATCGGGCGGGATCGCTGGACCTGAGAAATCTGGTTCTCGCCCATCCCAGCTACGAACCTTTGTTCGCGATCGCGAGTTTGCCGGCGCCATCGACGCCATGCTTCTGCAGATCGGCCAGCAACCCTTCGTCCGACAGGTCCAGCCGGTGCGAATGCTTCCAGTCGTGATGCGAGACTTCGACCAGGCGCTCGACAAGGTGGCGGGCGTCGGTTTCGATGGCGAGCTCGCGCCGTGCATCGAAGCTGCCGGGGGTCAGGTTGATCGAGCCGACGATCGCGCGTTTCTCGTCGGCCAGGAGCATCTTGCCGTGCAGCTTCAGATTCTTCAGCCGATGGATCTTGGCTCCCACATCTTCCATGATCCGCAGGCCGCCGACGCCTTCCACCAGCTTGTCGCTCTTCAGCTTGTGCGGCTGCCGCGCCATGATGTGGACCTCAACACCGCGGTTCAGCGCCCGGACGAGGCGCTCGATGATCACCGTGTCCTGGTAACGCTCATTCTGCAGCCATAAGGTTTGCTTGGCGTCGTCAATGAAGGCCGCGATCCGTTCTCGGCCGTTATTGGGGCACCAGATCAGCTTCGACGCAGGATCGGGCGCGAACTCCGTCTGTACCCAGTCCGCTTCGAAGCAGCGCACCATCTCCGCGACTTCCAGCTTGTCGGTGGTGGTGACGGCATAATCACGCGTCTCGGTGAGATCCCGCGTCTCCCAGTTCAGCGACTCGACGAAGCCGATCGTATCGTCGATCACCATCGACTTCTGGTGGGTGAGAGCAAAGGCCGGGCTGCTGTCGCGCACCTCGATGCCGGCAGCGTCGAGCACCTGGCGCGTCTCCTCGTTCTCGCTCGCGCCGTCGCGGCGCGCCGGGTTGAGCATGACGCGCACCTGGACGCCGCGTTGCTTCGCTGCGAGCACAGCGCCAAGCAGGGTCGGGTCCGTGAACAGGAACATCCTGATATTGAGCACCCGCGTGGCGGCGTTGATCGGTGCGAGGATGGCATCGGGGGTGTCGTCGGGAAGGACAATCAGCTTGTGCGACATGGCCGGCACTCCTTGATTTGCGCAGGAAGGGACGGGGCGACCTCACTTGGCCGCGGTCGTTTCGAATTGGGCGCGGTTGAGTTCGGCATAGATCCCGCCGCGGGCAATCAGCTCGTCATTCGGGCCCTCTTCCGCAACGATCCCGTCTTTCAGCACGATGATCTTGTCGGCATTTCGAATCGTGCTGAGGCGATTGGCGATCATGATGACGGTGCGGCCCGCCATCAGCCGCCGCAGCCCCTCGATCACCAGGTGCTCGGACTCGGTATCGAGCGCCGCTGTCGGCTCGTCGAGGATCATGATCGGGCTGTCACGAACGACGGCCCGGGCGATGCCGATGCGCTGGCGCTGGCCGCCCGACAGCGTATCGCCGCGCTCCCCGACCATGGAATCATAGCCATGCGGCATGCGGGCGATGAACTCGTCGGCATTGGCGATCCTGGCGGCCGCCACGATCTCCTTGTCTGTCGCACCTGGCCGCCCATAGGCGATGTTCTCCCGGATCGTCCCGCGAAACAGCACCGTCTCCTGCAGCACGAAACCGATCTGGGCGCGCAGGGCGGCGAGTTTGAACGTGCTGACATCCGTGCCGTCGATCAGGACGCGCCCGCTCTTCACGTCATAGAAGCGTGGCAGCAGGCTGAGCACGGTGGATTTGCCTGAGCCCGTGGGCCCGACGATGCCAACGACCTGCCCAGGCGCGATCGAGAAGGAAACATCGCGCAGCACGAGCACATCGGCCTCGTAGCCGAACGCGAGATGCTCGAAGGTGATCGCGCCCTTGACGCGCCCCGGATCAACCGCATCGGCGCGTTCGAAGACGATCTCGTCGGCTGCGAGGATCGTCTGGATGCGTTCCAGCGCTACGGTCGTCTGCGCGATTGCCGTCGTGGCGCTGGCAAGATCCTGAACGGGTTTGAAGAATTTTGAGAGATAGGCGAGATAGACCGTCAGTGACCCGGCCGTCATGGTGCCTGCGATGATCAGCGCCGTTCCCTTCCAGAGAACGATGGCGGTGCAGAACGCGACCACGATGCTGACCACCGGCGAGAGCAGGGACTTGACCCGCCGTGCCTTCAGCGCCGCATCGACTGTCGCCTGGCTGACATCCTGCAGATGCGCGAGTTCGAGATCCTGCCGCCCGAACGCCTTGACCGMCCGGACCGAGCCCAGGCCCTGTTCGACGACCGCCAGAACTTCACTCTGCCTGACGCGCACCACGCGCGTCGCCTCTTTCACCGCCCGCTTGAAGCGCATGATGAAGACCAGGAGGAAGGGAATGACGGCGATTGCGATCAAGGTGAAGTCCCAGTCGAGCCAGAACATCAGCCCGACCATGAAGACGATCGTGAGAAGGTCGACGACGATACTCAACGTCGACGACGAGGCGAAGCTCTGCAGGGTCGAGACATCGGAGGTGATGGTGGAGATCAGGGTGCCGATCTTGGCATTCTGATAGTATCGCAGCGACAGACGGTGCAGGTGCTCATAGATGCGGATGCGTAGATCATTGGCAATCCACTGGCCAATGCTCGTGGTGTAGTAATTGTCCAGGTAGGTCGCTATCCCGCCGATGATGGCGATGAGCAGAGTGGCAACGCCCGCAAAGAGCGCGACACCGGTCGTGTTGCGGCTGAAACCGTACTGATGCAGCCATGCTAGCCATTCAGGCAAGTGATGGTTGCCGAGCGCATCGTCCAGGACCAGCTTCAGCGGCCAGGGCGCGGCGAGGCTGGCGGCAATTTCGACCAGCATTGCGCCAAAGGCGATGAGCAGCCAGCCACGATAGGGGCGGAGCAGGTCTAGAACCAGGCGTGTCATTCGCCAACTCCTGCACGGGGTCAGTCTCGGCTCGGCACACTCACAGCATCATTTTTTCCAGTTGATCCGAGTGCAATCACGAGCGCGTCGAATAGGTTCGCATTCCGCAACGGCTTCGAAAGAACGGCGACGATGTCCGAGGGGTGAGACGGCTCGCGCATCCCGTCACCATGGGCCGTAATGATGATGGTCGGAATATGGACGCCAGCCTTGACCAATTGATGGTGCAGCTCGAGGCCGGTCATCCCAGGCATTTGCAAGTCAAGGATCAGGCAGGCAGGCGTCCCCGTGGGCAAGACCTCCAGAAATTMGCGGGCCGAGCTGAAGATCTTCGTCTCATAGGCGCGAACCCTCAGCGTCCGACTCAGGGACTTCAGCACGGACGGATCGTCGTCCACGATAGCGATCCAGGAAGAATCCTGCCCCATGGGGCGGAACGTGAGGCGGTTTTTTCCCGTTGTCGACCTGACCGTTGGGCCAGTACGCATCGCGGGGCGACTACGCGGAAATGCCGGCCTTCTCTGTCAGGCGCACCAGATCGGCGACCATACGAACGCCGAGCTTCTTCATGATCGACCCACGGTGGAATTTGATCGTCTTTTCGACGGTGCCGAGCTGGTATGCGATCTGCTTGTTCAGCTTTCCAGCAACCACATGTGTCAGAACCTCACGCTCGCGGGGCGTCAAGGTTGCAATTCTGCTCTCGACCGAGTTCAGCTCGGCTTGCGCTTGCCGGGCGCGAGAATCTGCTTCCCTCGCGCGTTCTATGGCGGCCACCAGATCCTGGGCGCTGACCGGCTTGGTCAGGAAATCGACGGCGCCCGCCTTCATGGCACGCACTGTGGTCGGAATGTCGCCCTTGCCGGTGAGAAAGATGACCGGCCGACTCATCGCCGTGGCTGTCAGTGCCTGCTGAAGTTCAAGGCCATCGAGGCCCGGCATGCAGACGTCAACGACGGCGCAGCCTGGAATGGAAGCGTCATGTTCCGCGAGAAACTCCTGCGAGGATGTGAAAGCCGCAATCGTGTATCGCCTTACGCCAAGGAGGCKGGACAAGGCCTTGATCACTGATGTGTCGTCATCAACGAGGAAGACTGTAAACATCGGGCGCTCACTCGGCTGAGATCGGCGATTTGGCTGGCAGCAAGAGGCTCGCGACCGCTCCGCCGGCCTCGTCGTTCGCAAGTTCGACCTCGCCACCATAGGCCTCGACGACGGTCGAGCAAATCGCCAGTCCAAGGCCAAGTCCGTTTGGCTTGGTCGTGTAAAAGGGCTCGAACACGTGGCTCGCGGCTTCCGGCTGAATCCCGGGTCCGCAATCCTTGACGCGGACTTCGATCATCCTCGTCGGCGTACACAAAGTCGAAACGGCGATGTTTCGTTCGGGCGTGGGGGTGGAAGCCATCGCGTCCATGGCGTTGACCAGGAGGTTGAGCAGGACCTGCTGTAGCTGGACGGGGTCCGCGACCGTCCCGGGCAATCCACCCGCCAGTTCGAGGTTTACGCTGATCCTGCGACTGACGAGTTCATTATGGAGCAGCGCCAGCGTCGACGTGACGAGCTCATTCACATCGACGGGGACAGCCGTGGTCTCCCCCTTCTTGAGCAGGTTACGCAAGCGCTGGATGACATTGCTGGCCCGGCGATTATCGTCGACGATATCCTGCAACACATCGCGGAGCTCAGCCAGGTCTGGCGAAGCGGCGGCAAGCAAATCGAGCCCCGTTTCCGCATTGGACTGGATTGCGGTGAGCGGCTGATTGATCTCATGGGCGATCGCGCCCGACAGTTCGCCCAGTACCGAAACCCGCATCAGGTGCGCCACCTCCTGGCGCTGCAAGGCCGTTTCGATCTCGGCCATCTTCTGGTCGGTGACGTCGATGAAGATTCCGCTGAGCTGCTTCGGATCGACCCCGGGGGCGGGATGAAACCGCGCGCGAATCCGTATCCAGCGCGGCTCGCCATCCCGCATGACGCGAACGTCTGCGACGGCCGACTGGTCGCTGTTGGCCGCCTTCGTGAGCGAGTTCATCGCTCCTGCGCGATCTTCGGGATTGATTGCGGCAAGGAGCGCATCGCGGGAGAGGGGAGTATCCTCCCCAAGACCGAACAGGGCCCGCGCGTGCTCTGTCGCCCAGAGCGCGTTGGTCTCGCGGTTGAATTGCCAGAGGGCCAGGTTCACGGATGCCGCTGTGAAGGTCATCCGCTCTTCGCTCTCCTTGAGCAGAGATTCGGCACGCTGCCTTCTGCGCATCTGAAGCAGCAGCGCGCCGGCAACGGCCATCTGCAGGGCAGAGGTGCCGAGGGCCGCAAGCACCAGATTGTGATGCTGGTCCCAGATCGTCGGCTGTTTGAACAGGACCACGGCATCGGCCGGAAGATTGCCTTCCCGCAGATTCCAACGCTGCATCGCCCTGGCATCGACGCGGTAGCTCTGTCCGGGATTTGTTCGTGGCGGGAGCGCGGCCGGGTCAGCGCCTGCAATGATTTCAAGTGCGAGGTCGGCTGCGGCTATGCCGACAGACTCGAACGTCTCGATGAAGCCGCCAACCGTGCCATTGCCCAGATAGGTATCGTAAGGTGAATAGACGGGAGCGGGGGAAAGCGCGACCAGCGCACTCGCGACTTCGGCCGGAACAAAACTCTTGCCCGTGCCGTCCGCGAACACCGTCAGGACGATAACGATTGCGTCTGCGGGAACACGTCCCAACTCTGCAACGAGAGTGTCATAAGGCAGGCCGAAAAGGTACGTGGCTTCTAACTCGGCGTGAACCTGCATCGTCGCCTGCGCTTGGGTTTGCCAACGGCGATCCACTTCGGCGCTCCCGGCAATCATCACGACGCGCCCTGAATTGGGCTGCAGCGCCTTCGCCAATGCGAGCGTCTTTTCCAGATTGAACTCCGTGATGATCCCGGTGACGTCGGGAGGCGGTCGTGAGATGGCATAGGTTGCCGACGAGATGCTCGTAAACACGACGGGTACGGTGGGGGCGATCGTGGCGCGATGCTTGATGATGAAGGGCAGTGCCAGGCTCCCCAGGGTGACGATGACGTCCGGGGGGGAGCGCGCGTACTTGTCACGCAGGAACGACGCCATCCGATCCTCATGCGCGGGGTCGGAGCTGCGCGCGAGGTCAAGGAACTCGGCATCGATCTCGATCTTGTGAGGAGCGCGTTCCGAGAACCGAATTCGCGCGGCCTCGCTGATGGCCGCCGTGGCCGGAAATGTATAGTTGAACGCATGCAGAAAGAGGATGCGCGCTGGTTTCCGCTGGGACCGCGCAGCCGGAGCCAGCCAAGGGAAGGCGAGCACCAGAAGGAGCAGGCCCAACGCTCCAACACCTCGGGTGGTCTTTGCTGCAAGTTGTAATCGAACTTCCATCTTTACTACCGCAGCGGCACGTGGAAGGTCTCGAAGTTCTGGGAGGCCGCATTATTCAGCGTCACCTCTACCCTGTCGAGATGCATTTTTGCCGGGGCCGAAGCTCTTGGGCGCCCAGTCTTTTTCGGCATAGGCATGGTGTCAGCGGTTGAACCTTGACCGCGGGGCCTCGGGAAATCCCGGAGGCCGGAGAGCCTCGATACTGGGCCATGGTCCAGTAGAGCGACCCCCGATTTATCGGTACAGCCTACCTGAGAGCCGAGCACTCAGAGAGTGTTTCATGCGAAGTCTTGAAATCACGGAACGACCGTCCGCTGCCCCCAGCGATCCACTGAAACGAGCGTTGAGTGCGGCAACTGCGCCTCCGCGAGATATGCTCGTCATACTCGGCGGCACGTTCCGCATGGGGGCGGATCGCCATTACCCTGAAGAGGCTCCGGTTCACCAGGTTACCGTTGACGCCTTCTGGATGGACCGTACGCCCATCACGAACCGCCAGTTCMGTGACTTCGTTCGCGCCACCGGACACGTCACGTTCGCGGAGCGGTGTCCGGATCCAAAGGACTACCCGGCGGCCCGGCCAGAGATGCTCTATGCTGGTTCTCTCGTCTTCTCGCCCCCCGACCATCCCGCTGACCTGCGCTTCTGGGGCGAGTGGTGGACTTACTTGAAGGGCGCTGACTGGCGGCATCCCTACGGCCCGAGGAGCAGCATTCACGGGCTCGACAACCATCCCGTGGTGCACGTGGCATTCTCCGATGCGCTGGCCTATGCGCACTGGGCCGGGATCGACCTGCCGACCGAGGCTGAATGGGAATTCGCGGCCCGCGGCGGCCTCGACGGCGCGGAGTTCGCCTGGGGCGCCGAGTTCACGCCCGGCGGCCAGCACATGGCCAATACCTGGCAGGGCGACTTCCCGCGACAGAACCTCGCGCAGGACGGGTTTACGCGCACCTCGCCGGTTACCGCCTTCCCCCCCAATGGCTACGGCCTCTACGACATGATCGGCAATGTCTGGGAATGGACGAGCGATTTCTACGTGGCGAGGCACGCCGCCGATGCGCCAAAAGCCTGCTGCATCCCGGAAAACCCGCGCGGCGGGCGCGAGGATCAGAGCTACGACCCATGCCATCCGGAACTCAGGATCCCGCGCAGGGTCCTGAAGGGTGGCTCACACCTGTGTGCGCCCAATTACTGCCGCCGCTACCGGCCGGCGGCACGCCACCCCCAACTCGTCGACACCTCGGCAAGCCATATCGGCTTCCGCTGCGTCCGGCGCGGAGTCTCGAAGATCTAAAAGAGGAGGATATGCCGTGAAGCATGACATTCTCGCCGGAACTACGAGCACTGCCCCCGCTGACAGCCGAACGAGGCTCAGCCGTATTCTTGCCAGCGCCTGCGACACCACGCGAACGGCTCTCCTGGGAGCTACCGCGCTCATCTGTGCAAGCGCCTTGACGCCGGCCGTCGCACAGGCCCCGGCACAGGCGCCGGCCCCTGCTCAGGCGCAATCCCGACCGAACATCCTGTTCATCATGGGCGACGACATCGGCATCATGCAGCCGAGCATCTACCACCGCGGCCTGATGGTTGGGGAGACGCCCCATATCGACCGGATCGGACAGGAAGGCGCGCTCTTCACGCACTACTACGCCGAGCAGAGCTGCACGGCTGGCCGCAATGCCTTCTTCACAGGCATGCATCCGCTGCGCACCGGCATGATCCCGCCCCAGTTGCCGGGCAGCCCGTCCTATCTGCGGCCGGGTACCCCGGCGCTGGCGAAATTCCTGATCGATCTCGGCTACAACACCGGCGAGTTCGGCAAGAACCATCTCGGCGATMACACCGACGCGCTGCCGACCGCGCATGGCTTCCAGGAATTCTGGGGCTATCTCTATCACCTCGATGCGATGCAGGGTGTGAGCTTCCCCGACATCAACAGGACCCCGACACAGCAGACGGTCGCTCCGCCATGCCTGAACACGCCGATCCCGGGCCTTCCCGCGGTTCCCGGCGCGGTGGATCCAAGAACAACCGTTTGCCTGACGCCGCCACGTCCCGTGATTTCCTGCACATCCTCCAATGGCACCGCGGCCAATCAGACCTGCCGGGACGAAGGTCCGCTGACCCTGGAACGCTCGAAGACCGTGGACGAGGAAATCTCCGCCAAGGTCGTCGACTTCCTCGAGCGCAATGACCCAAGGCGGACCAACAAGCCGTTCTTCGCCTGGTACAACCCGGCCCGCATGCACATCACGACCATGCTGTCGCCGAAATACGAGGCCATGATCGGCGAGCCCGGCGGCAAGGACTGGGGCCTCAACGAGGCCGGCATGAAGCAGCTGGATGACAATATCGGCGTCGTGCTCAAGAAATTGCAAGACATGGGCCAGCTCGACAACACGATCGTCGTTTTCACCACCGACAACGGCGCCGAGACGATCACCTTCCCGGACGGCGGCACCACGCCCTTCAAGGGCGGCAAGCTGAGCACCTGGGAAGGCGGCATGCGCGCGCCTGCGCTCGTGCGCTGGCCAGCCGGCGGCATCCGGCCGGGCACAATCAAGAATGATATCTTCGCGTCACTCGACTGGCTGCCGACCCTCGTCAACCTCGCGGGCGGAGACAAGGGCGACGCGCTGAACCAGCGCATCATGGCCGGCAGCTATCCCGGCATCGTCAAGACCAAGCTCGATGGCGTCGACCAGGTCGAATACCTGCTCGGACGGTCGGAAAAGTCGGCACGCGATACGTTCTTCTACTATTCCGGAAAGGACCCCTCGGCGGTACGCTACAAGAACTGGAAGATCTATTTCGCGATGGTCTCAGATTCGCCGGCCGGCTTCATCTCCGGGGTATTGCCCTTCCACTGGGCCCAGGTCGTCAATATCAAGCGTGATCCCTTCGAGACCGCGATCGGCTCGCAATACAAGACGCTCCTGGGTATGGGCGGTTCGATCGGCTCCCCTTCCACCGCCTATATCTACGATTGGAACATGCTGCCGATCGGCCAGGCACTGTGGATGAAGGAGCTTCTCTCCTACAAGGACTTCCCGCCGATGCAGGACCCGGCGAGCTACAACCTCGATCAGGTCATGGACCAGATCAAGAACTCGAAAGGCCGGTCCGACTGAGCGCTGGCGAAAGCAACCAGGCAGGCGTCCTGCTCGGGGGCGCCTGCTCCCTTCCATCAGGCTGGCGAGCACCAGAACCTCTTTCAAGGGAGGACGTCATGAAGACCTATGTCATGACCGGCATCGCGTTATCKATCGGATTGATTTTGTCAGGCTGCCAGAGCTCGCAATCACGAGCGCAGCAACTCGCCGCGATCTGCGCCGATCCCAACAACCGGGCGCCCAAGTCCGGCTATTGGCGTGAATGCCAGACGCTCTATCCGTCAAGCACGCGGCAATTGCAGAAGGATTATCTGCTCGGCGCTGCGGCCGGAAACTGAGGCTCGTCCTGGGCCGGATCTTCCGATCCGGCCCAAGCCTTTCCGGCTGAACCTTCCCTCGTCACACCTGGGTCCCGGTGCGAGTCCGCGAAGCCCCGTTGAAAGGGCCTCGAGTCCATTCGACCCCGCATTCCCCAAACTATCCGGAGGACGTCATGCCATCCTACGCCTTCACTGCCCTTGCGCTMTCCGCCGGGCTCGCCCTGGCCGGTTGCCAGTCCACCTCCCAGACCGTGCAGCACAAGGAGGATCTGCTCTCGGCCGCCGGCTTCACCCCGCAGCCCGCAAACACGGCGGAGCGCGTCGCGGCGATGAAGAAGCTGCCGCCCAACAAATTCGTCCAGCAGGTCAAGAATTCGCAGATCATCTACGTCTACGCCGATCCGATCGTCTGCCAATGCGTCTATTTCGGCAACCAGGCGGCTTACGCCCAGTTCCGCCAGATGGTCTTCGCGCAGAAATTGGCCAACGAGCAGCAGATGACGGCAGTGATGAACCAGAACGCCTTCGATTTCGGCCCCTGGGGTGGACCGGGACCATTCATGTACTAAGTTCTGTTTCTCGCCGGCATTGAAGGGAGGCAAGGATGAAGCTGATCGGTTCTTCCGCCGACATCGACCGACGCATGTTGCTCAACGGCCTGGCGGCTCTGCCGGCTCTCACCATTCCCTTAAGTTTCACAGTCAGTTCGGCCTCCGCCCAAACGGACCCGTTGCCGTCCTGGAACCAGGGCCCGACCAAGGCATCGATCACCGATTTCGTCTCGCGGGTCACGGCGCAGGGCGGTCCCGACTTCGTCGCACCCGCCGAGCGTATCGCGGTGTTCGACAATGACGGCACGTTGTGGGTGGAGCAGCCGATGTATGTCCAGCTCGCCTTCGTGCTCGACCGGGTCAAGGCGCTGGCGCCGCAGAACCCCGGCTGGAAGGCGAAACAGCCGTTCAAGGCGGTCCTCGGTGGCGACATGCGGGCATTGTTGGCATCCGGCGAACAGGGGCTGATGCAGCTCATCGGCGCCACCCATGCCGGCATGACCTCGGAGGCGTTTGCGAAGATCACCACGGACTGGCTGGCGACGGCGCGCCACCCGCGCTTCAAGCGCCCCTATACCGAGCTGGTCTACCAGCCGATGCTGGAATTGCTCGCCCATCTCCGCGCCAATGGCTTCAAGACCTATATCGTGTCGGGAGGCGGTGTGGAGTTCATGCGTCCGTGGACAGACAGGGTCTACGGCATTCCCCCCGAGCAGGTCATCGGCTCCTCGATCAAGACTCGCTTCGAGATGCGCGATGGCAGCCCGGAGATCTTTCGCCTGCCGCAGATCAACTTCATCGACGACACGGTCGGCAAGCCCGTGGGTATCAACCAGCATATCGGCCGCCGGCCAATTGCGGCGTTCGGGAACTCCGACGGGGATCTCGAAATGCTGCAATGGACCACGCTGTCGGGCGGGCCGCGCTTCGGCCTGATCGTCCACCACACCGATGCGGAGCGCGAATACGCCTATGACCGCAATTCCCATTTCGGCAAACTCGACAAGGCGCTTGACGCCGCGGCCGTGAACAAATGGACGGTGGTCGACATGAAGCGGGACTGGAAGAAGATCTTTCCGTTCGCGGAGTGAGGACGGCATTCGGCGGCCGCGCAGGGCAGGGAGCATGTCCCGAGGCGCCAAACGGGTGCAGGGTTTCCGTCTGGCTGCGCGCAATGTGAAAGGGGACATCTCATTCATTCTGACACGCCGTGAAAGCGCATTGCGCCGAGCGATCTGGGCTTTTTGCACGCGCGCCGGCGGAAGGCGTGCACACCCACAAGGGAGGCTCCAAATGCTCACGAAACACTTCACTTGCGTCATTTTTCTGCTTGCTGGGCTTGGATCGGTGCGGGGTGAGGCTCAGACGCAAGGCACCGAGCCTCGGCCGAACATCCCCCTGCAAAAGACGATCGGTGTAGCCACACCCACGGGGCCAGTTCCCTCGCTCGCCGTCATCAACTCGACAGGCGCAAAGCTGGAGGGAAACACCCTGACTTTGACGGGTGTTTCGGCGAATTCGATCGTTTTCGCTGATCGCCCCGTGCGCGCCGCCGGCCATGTCGCCACCAGGCAGTTCATCATGCAGTGGGACGAAGGAAAGGACAATTTCGCCAAGGATCCTCCGAACGCCACCATATCGGTCCTGGGCGGGGATGGTTCGAAGGTCAGTGACGCTGTGGTGACGTTGCGATCGCCGAAACTCGATGCGGGCAACCTGACCTTTGAGGTCTCAATCCTCGAGGGGAGCCTCACCGGGGCGAGCGGGCCGGCGGCGTTGTTCATCGACCGCTTCGGAGGCTTCGGCGGCGGCGGGTTCGGCGGCCGCCTCGGAGGCGGCGATTTTGGCGGGCGCGACTTGGGTGGCTTCGGCGGAGGCGATCGGTTTGGCGGCGATGCGCGACTGGGCGATGCGCGATTGGGTGACGATCGCGTCGGCTATGACCGCTGGGGCGCCTATGATCGAGCCCGGGTTGGCGGCGCCTACTGGCATGCGCCGGTCTACAATGGCGCCTGGTATGCCAGCGGGGCGGCCTTGGGCGCAGCCGCCGGAATCGCCGCGACGCGGCCCTATGGCTATGGCTACGGCTATGGTCAGTGCGGGTACTATCCCTATCCAGCCTGCTACTAGATCCCCCGTGATGCGCCGGGCCGGTGGGACAACCGCAAACTGCTCGGGGTCGTTCCCTTCGCGTCGAGGCGGTCCTCTGCGTGGATCGACCCGGGATGTCCTTGGATGCCGGCAAGGCAGGTGCGGGTCGCATCCAGCAGCCACGCTGCGTAGCAAGCTCTCACTTTGCCGCACGTGGACAGGAGAGACACGCTGGAGAGGCCCGCTCCGTCGAAGTCTCGTCTCCGCGTCTGATGTTTCATTCGGCCAATACAGAGGGCTAGAAAATGAGCGGCTCATTGAGAATTCTGGCGCTTGTGCTTGGCGCAGTCGTCGCTGGAGCATTTGGTGATGCCTCGGTCGCGCAGGAGCAGCATTTCCATCCCAAGGGGAACATGCCTTCGCGATTCACGATCGAAGCGCAGGAACAGCAGCGGCGGATATTGCCCCTTGCCGACAAGCAGGACTTCCAGGAAGCGAAGCGCGGCTTCATCGCCTCGCCGCCCTATCGCAAGATTATGAATGACAAGGGCGACGTGGCCTGGAACATTGATAACTGGAACTTCCTCCTGAACGGGAAGGACTTTGACAGCATCCATCCGTCACTGCAGCGCCAGGCCTTGCTCAACATGGAGTATGGCCTGTTTGAAGTTGTGCCTGGCATCTATCAGGTCCGTGGCTTCGACCTCGCCAACGTCTCCTTCATCCGAGGGAATACGGGCTGGATCGTGATCGACCCCCTGACGGTCAAGGAAACGTCACGGGCCGCGCTGAAATTCATCAACGAGAGGCTCGGCGAACGCCCTGTCGTGGCGGTGATCATCTCCCATTCCCACGGTGACCATTTCGGCGGGATCCGCGGTGTCGTGGACGATGCCGCTCTGGCCGCAGGGAAGGTCCAGATCCTTGCGCCCAAGGGCTTCATCAACGAGGCCATCTCCGAGAATCTCTACGCCGGCAACGCGATGACCCGCCGCAAGAGCTATACCTACGGCGACGTCCTGTCCCAGAGCCCCTACGGCCATGTGGATTCATCGATCGGCAAGGGTGTCGCCAGCGGGGATGTTGGCATCCTGCCCCCGACCCGGAGCATTGAGTTGCCCATCGAGGAACTGACCATCGACGGCGTGCGGATGGTCTTTCAGAACACACCCGGCACGGAAGCGCCGGCGGAGATGAACACCTGGTTTCCGGACCTCAAGGCATTCTGGGCCGCCGAGAACATCGTCGCCGGACAGCACAATGTCCTCACCTTGCGGGGCGCGCCGGTGCGCGATGCGCTCGCGTGGTCGCAATATATCAACGACGCGCTGTACCGGTTTGGCGATCAGGCGGAGGTGATGTTCGCATCGCATAGCTGGCCGCGATGGGGAAAGGCGCGGATTGGCGAGGTGATGCGCGGGCAACGCGACATGTATGCAAACCTGAACAACCAGGTCCTGCATCTGGCGAATTCCGGGGTGACGATCAACCAGATCCACAATGTCTATGAGCCGCCCAAAAGCCTGCTGCAGCAATGGTACGACCGCGGCTATCACGGCTCCTACCTGCATAACAGCCGAGCCGTGATCCAGCGTTACCTTGGATTCTGGGATCTGAACCCGGCAACACTCGTCCCGCTGTCGCCGGAAGACTCCGCGCCGCTTTACGTGGAGATGATGGGCGGCGCCTCAAAGGTGATGGCGAAGGGCCGCGAGCTCTACGACCAGGGCAAATACCGCCACGCAACCGAGATTATCAACAAGCTGGTCTACGCGGAACCGGGCAACCAGGACGCAAAGAACCTCCTCGCCGACACGTTCGAGCAGATGGGCTACCAGTTCGAGAGCCCGAGCCTGCGGAACAGCTTCCTGTCCGGCGCCAAGGAACTGCGCGATGGCGTCATCGCGGTGAAGGCGGCAAAGGCGGGCAGCCCCGACTTCGTACGCGGCACCACCACCGAGCTGTTCCTGAATTACCTCGGGGTCCAGATGGACAGCCGCAAGGCCGACGGCATGAAGTTCAAGATCAATATCTCGACGCCGGACAATGGCGAGCGGTTTGTGGTCGAGATGAGCAATGCGACGCTGACGACGATCGCCGGCTATCAGGCCGCGGATGCAGATCTGACGATCACGATCGACCGCCGCGAGCTGGAGGACGTGATGATCGGCACGGCGAAGCTGGCCGACAAGGTCTCGGCCGGAAGGGCCAGGATGGCAGGAAATCCCGCCGTGCTCGCGCAGCTCGGTTCGACAATGGTCAAGTTCGACAATTGGTTCGAAGTCCTGCCGGGCACGAAGAAGGAGACCGGAACTTCGCCAAGGCCCGAAATCCTGCAGGACGACGCGACCTATTACGAGGGGCCCTGACTAAACCAAGGAAGGGCTCAGTCATCCCGGAGCGCGAAAGCTCCTCGGTTTTCTTTTCGGACCTCTATTGCGGCGAGCCTTGTTGCTTGCGGCTGCGCCAAAGCCAGACGAGGAGCACGATCGCGCCGATGGCTGCCAGGACGAGCGGGAGCACCCTTATCCCAACATGACCCCATCGCGGGATGTAGGTCGCGATCCCGGACATATGCGTGCCGAAATAGAAGGCGCCGGCACCCCAGACGGCAACCCACAGCGCGCCGCCGAGCGCGTTGAAAAGCAGGAAGCGCCGCCAATCCATTCCGGTCGTGCCGGCGGCGATGCCATTGAGCTGCCGAAGGATGTTGACGAACCGCGCCGCGGCCACCGTCGCTGGACCATAACGTGCAAAGACCGCTTCGACGTGATTGAAGCGCTCAGGTGTCAATCCGATCCGCGATCCATGCTTGAGGATGACGGCTCGGCCGAAGGTCCGGCCGATCAGGTAGCCGACATTGTCGCCGAGGACAGCTCCCACCCAGGCGTTGAAGAGGACGGCGGACAAGGACAGCTCGCCGCGGGACGCGAGTACGCCGGCGAAGATCAGCGCGGATTCTCCCGGCAAAGGTGCCCCGAGCGACTCCAGAAACAGGATCACGAAGATGGCGACAGCGCCATATTCGTGAATATAGGGCTCGACGGCCGAAAACAGATGTTCCATTCCGCGCGTCGCCTCGCTGGATCATCGGAGCCGATATCGTATCCTGCCCGAAGACAGATCGGCACATCTGCGGTGATTATGGGCGGAGCGCCCGGCCTGTAAATCGACTGGTCGCGGCGGAAGGCTCCACGGTCGACCGGCGCGAAACCCTCCCATGGATCGTCGGGCGCCAGGCTGCCCGGAGCACATGATTGCCTGGCCGGTCGCCGGGCCAGGACTGTTCGCAGTCCGGTCGCGGGGCCCTCTTCATCTTATTGTGGACGTTGAGTCATTGCGCGCAAGCTCTTCGGCGGACTCACGTTTTAGCCTGCCCTGCGAGCGTGTGACTTGAGCCGCCGGCTGTCGCGGGCGCAAACCGGGCGGCCGGATCCCGCTCCCCGGCTCGGCGCCGTCTCGCGCTGCTATTTGAACGCCATCGGGGCGACAAAGAGTGCAGCGAGTGCCAGCACGACCCCGATACGCAGCCAGACAGCCCTGACGTGATGTCTCACAAGCATGCGACGCTCCCTCAGACACAACGACGGAACTCACGTAGCGAACCCGTCGCGGACCTGCATTCCGGTGACGGAGCCAGCCAAGCCTCGATCTCATCTTGAACCTGCCCCTGCGCGGCGCAAGCGGCGTTGAGGCTGCCGGGCTCCTGGCCGGGGTCACGACTTCGTCAACGGGCAACGCGGTCCCGCGGCTTGCGCGGGGGCGACGAACTCTCCCGTCAGGAAACCGCCATCATCCACGAGCACAACGCGGGCATCATCCCGGCATGCGGCGCAGCCTCATCCCAGACTGCGGCGGGCCGCGGTTGGTTCGTTCGCGGATATCGGCCGCGCTGTTCACGGTCGCCGCGATGGGACGATCCGATCTTGGCTAAGACGGCCCGAAAGCGGCCCGAGCGCGGCCACCTTCCAGGCGCTGTCGTCCCACCATCACAGCAAGGGAGACGCGACCATGCCTGAGCTCTCGAACACCCTGATGGACCCATTGCAAAATTCTCTGACTGTCGCAGTCTAGACGAACAGGCTCGCCCTGGACGCCGCCCAGAAGCTTGGCGTGCTGCAGATGAGGATGCTGCGGAGCTGCATGGACCTGGGCTTCGCGCGGCTGAGCGCAGCCGCCGAGATCAAGGACGCGGACGGCCTCATGGCGTTCCAGGCCGGCCAGATCGAGGCCGCGATGAGCCTGTCCGAAAGGCTGATCGACGACAGCATGGCGCTCGCCGATCTCGGCGAGGGGATCATGGTGGAATGCGGCAGGCTGACCGAAGACGTCATCGGCCCATCATCGCAGCGGCTGTCCCTGCAGGGCAGAGTCTCGCGCAAGGCCGCGTGAGCGCTGCCGGCTTCGCGCTGTCATCGCTCGGGCGGTCGGCAGGCTTCCGGGCGAAGGGTTGCGGCCTTGCCGTCACGCGGAGAGCGAGCCCGGCATAGCAAGCGGCGGCGGAGCGGCCGGCGGAACCTTGCCCCGGTTCGCCGCGCCTATCGCGGCGTTGCCATCCGGCCGACGACGGCCAGGGCGAATTCCACGAGGTAGGCGTTGAGCGTCAGCGACGCCGCGCTGGCTGCGGCCACATCCCTGCTGGCGATGCCCTTGAGGATCTGCTGGTGGAGCCGCTTGCCGCGCGCGATCTCCTGCTGCTCGTCGCGCACATGCATGACCCAGAAGCGCCGCGACAGGGACTGCAGCGGCGTCATCAGGGCCGCGAGATAGGGATTATGCGCCGCCTCGATGATCAGCGCGTGAGTCTGCCCGACCGTTTCTGAATAGTCGTGCAGCGTGAATTCGCCATCAAGCACGGCCGCCAGCTTTTCAATCGCAGCAATGTCCTTCTGCGTTGCGCGGGCGCAGGCAAGCTCCACCGCGAGCAGCTCGTTGGCGCGCCGCACCTCCAGGCCGCTGAGTTGATCCTCGATCGAGATGCCGGGGATTTCGATGCCTTTGTTGGGGTGGATCCGCACCATGTAGCTGAGGGCGAGGCGCTGGATCGCCTCCCGCACCGGCGTCCGGCCGAGCCCGGTCAACTCCATCAGATGACGTTCCGAGACCATCGAGCCGGGCTTCAATTCGCCCCGGACGATCAGGCGTTGCAGCACGGCGACGGCTTCTTCCGACTGGTTCATCTCACCCTTCCGCGCCGTGCTGTCTCGCTGCGCAGATCCGCAGCGGCGTTCGATTCCGCCTACCTCATCCGCGCCGGCTTTCCAAACCATTATTCATCCGATATATCGGTTGCATATTATCGATGTTCAATGACGCCGCCGGAGGAATGATCCTTGAAATACGCCCCCCATCTCGAGCCCAGTCCCTTGCCGTTTTCGCCCTTCAAGAGCTGCACGGTGCCGCGGCCGATCGGCTGGCTGTCGAGCGTCAGCGCAGCCGGCGTCGAGAACATCGCGCCCTACAGCCAGTGGCAGAACCTCACCTTCGACCCGCCGATGGTGATGTTCTCGGCGAACCAGTATCCAGACGGTCGCCGCAAGGACACGGTCCTCAATGCCGAGGAGACGGGCTGGTTCGTCTGGAACATGGCGACCTTCGACCTGCGCGAGGCCGTGAACATCAGCGCGATGGCCTTGCCCGCGCATGAGAGCGAATTCGATCGCCTGAACGTCACCCGGGAATACGCCGATAACGCCCGCATTCCGATGGTCAGGGAAAGCCCGGTCAAGTTCGAGTGCAGATATGTCAGCACTCACCGGATCAAAGGCAATTCTCCCGTCGGCTCCATCGATATCGTCTTCGCCCAGGTCGAGAAGATCCATATCGATGACGCCGTCATCTTGCCGAGCGGAAAGCTCGACATCGAGAAGATCAAGCCGATCGCTCGCCTCGGCTATTTTGACTACACGGTGGTCAAGGACATCTTCGAGATGCGGGTTCCGGGCGCGGACGGAGACGCGCGGCAAGGGCTGGAAGGGCGCTCCACCTTGCGCTGACGGTTTCACCGATTTTTGAACCGAAGAACCAAGCAATAAGAGGGGAATTCCATGTCAACGGCCGAGCTATCCCTGGCGGATCGCGCCCCGACTTCACGTCGCATCAAGGATCTGATCGCAGTCAATTTCGGAAATACGCTGGAATGGTTCGATTGGGCGATCTATACGATCTTCGCTCCCTATTTCGCGCTTCAGTTCTTTCCGTCGAACGATAAATCGGCCGCGTTGCTGGCGGCTCTGGCCGTATTCGCGGCCGGTTTCCTGACCAGGCCGCTGGGTGGCCTGATCTTCGGGCTCTACGCCGACCGCGTCGGCCGCAAGCGCAGCCTGACGCTCGCCATGCTGGTGACGGCCGGCGGCAGCGTGGTCATCGCCTGCGCCCCGACTTATGCCTCGGCCGGCCTGTTTGCCTCCGTCGTCCTGCTGGTTGCACGCCTCGCCCAGGGCATCGCCCATGGCGGCGAGATGGGCACATCGGTGACCTATCTCGTCGAGCGCGCACCGTCGCACCGGCGCGCGCTCTATGGCAGCACGTCGTGGATGAGCGTCGTGCTCGGCACGATGATCGCGACCTGCACCGGTCTCCTGCTCAATGCCAATCTCGAACGGGCGGCCCTGGAAAGCTGGGGCTGGCGCATCCCCTTCGCGATGGGGGGGCTGCTCGGGCTCTACGGCCTGTACCTCAGGCGCAAGCTCACGGAAACGGCCAGCTTCGAGAAGAAGCAGAAGCAGGCCGCCAAGACGACGGGCCTGGCCCCGCTTGCACGGAACTGGCGCGGCGTCGCCGTGGTCTTCGGCCTCTCCGCCGGCGGCTCGATCATGTTCTACACCTGGCTGATCTACAGCCCGACCTTCGCCCAGATCAGCCGTGGCCTCGACGCAAAGTCTGCACTGACGGCGAGCCTCATCGCGCAAGCGGTCTTCTTCGCCGCGATCCCGCTGGTCGGCTGGCTCGCCGACCGGTTCGGACGGCGGCCCTTCATCATCCTGTTCGGGCTTGGCTTCATCGCCCTGACCTTCACCCTGGACGGCATGATCACCAACCAGTTCAGCGGACTGCTCTCGGCGATGATCGCGGCACTGCTGATCCTGGCCTGCCTGTTCGGGGTGAACACGGCGGTCTGGGCCGAGGTGTTTCCCACCGAGATCCGGGCGACCGGGGTGAGCGGGCCACTCTCATTGGCGACGGCGATCTTCGGCGGCACCGCGCCCTATGTGAACACCTATCTCGCCCAGCAGGGCCAGCATTCGCTGTTCCTCGTCTATCTCATGGTCGTGTCTGCGATCACCTTGCTGACCGGCTTCCTGATCCCGGAAACCCGGCATCTCGATCTGGACCGGCCGGACACCGGACGCCTGGCCAACAGCCCGCGAGAATGATCCCGGGGATATCGGCCCTGGCCGGAAGCTCAAGGTGAACAAGAGGAGGGCCGCCGATCGCGCGGCCCTCTGCACCGTCTCCGACCAAGCCATCCCGGCCTCCGACAGGCTGTTGCTCACTCCCAACTCAGGAGGCGGGGGCAGGGCGGCCCGACCGAAAGCCCGGCGCCGCCCGGCTTGGTGATGCCCGCCTTGGCCCGCTGCTCAGGCCGACAGCGTCAACGGAGCCAGCCGCCTGATGAAGTCGGCCCGCGAGCGGCTGCCGGTTTTCGCGAGCACTGCCTTGACCTGGCCGCGAACCGTCTCCCGGCCGACCCCGCGCGACAGTGCGAGCTGCTCGACCGTGCTGCCCTCCAGGAGCCCGCCGGCGATGGCTGCCTCCGCCCGGGTCAGATCGTAGAGCTCACACAGCAGCAAGGCTTCGATCCGCAGGCTTCGGGCCGTCGTCGTGATGACGAGCAGGGCCTGGGCGCGCGAGAAGATATCCCGCGCCTGGCGGCGAACCGGCAGCACATGGACGATGAACGCGGGGCGATCCCCCCGGCAGGGCACCGGGATCGAGCGGGTATCGCCAACCCGGTCCTGCCCGAGATCGGCCAGCGCCTTTTGCAGCAGCGCGTTCGCACGGGGATCCTCAAGCGCGATCTTGTCCCTTGCCCTGACGACGATCTGCCCGATCAGCGCCTCGAAGCCCGGATTGGCCGCGCAGAGCGCGCCGCCGGTGCCGACCAGGGCAGCCGGAGAACCGGCCTTCTCGAAGGAATCGAGGCTGACCTGAGCGCGTTGCATCTACAGCTTCGAGGCCAGAACCGCGGCCCGCGCGAGGTGCGGGCGGACGCTGTCGAGCAGTTCTGTCTCGCGACGGGAGACCGGACCCAGCTCGAATTTGCGCTCCAGTGTGAAGACGATGGTCTCGCCCGAGGACGAACGCACATTCGTTGCCGTGCCCCAGCCATAGCCCTCGGGCCGCAGGAATCGCGGTAGAGCGCGGTCTCGGCCAGCTCGTCTTCTGTGAAGAGGTCGTGATCGGTCACGAACCCGGTCCCGCCATGCGCCAGAAGACCGGCCCTGCGGGCGTTCCGGTCCATCCAGCCCTGATCCAGGAAGCGCTGGAGGACCGGCGAAAACTCCCTCGACGCGACCCAGTTCGTGCCCTGTCGGGAATGCACGCAGAGTAGCCCCCCGGTACAGCCGGCGATCTCCGCCAACCGCGCKATCGCCGTCGGCCAGACCTCCKGAACGGCGGCGGCCTCGTAGAGCATGGCGACCGCATCCCCAAATTCGTTCGCATCCAGCATCGCCGCCCATCCCCCCGTCAACGAGAGTGGAACAGTGCGGGCCATTCCTCAATCGTCTTGGCCGAGACCTGTTGTGGACGCAGATGATGGTCAGACAGATCGCGGCCCGACAGGACGAAACCTTGGCAGGGAAGACCCCTAATCTGGTCGCGAGAGCGGTTCTCACCTTATTGTGGACGTTGAGATATCGCGCGTAAGGGACTCTGCTGATTCAGGTATTCGCATGGCCGCCGGACATGCCTGCAGGTTCGCGGGCAGAACGCTTGCGGCTGACCTTGCGATGCTGGTGGGCAAGCGCTGTCGGCACTTGGCCGAGAATAGCAATTTATTGGCGTGAAGGCGCAAATTGCAGCGCGAAGCGCTGTGTTAGCGCAGCTTCGACAATGAAAATTTACGCTGCGGTCTGTCCGATTTCGCCTGCGCGGATGATCGCGTCCTCAGCCCAAACGATGGACGCGACGATGTTCAACGAGTTTTCCCGTCGGTCGAAGGCGACCAAGATTGCTGGCCGGCTGGAAGCCTTCATCAGCATGCTCCACTCCGCCGCTGAAATCAGCGCCGCGTCTGGTCATGGCGATGCCCGCCGCATGTTCGACAACACGCTGGCATTCTACGCCGCTGTCTGGGCCGCGGCGGATGCCTTTGGGCAATTGCTTCGCGCATCGCCCCAAGAGACGGCGGAAGCCGTGCGGCTGCATATTGGGCGCGTCGCCGATGCCGGCGAGACGTTCGAGCTGATGAAGATGGCCTTCTCGCTGCCGGAGCTTGCCCCGGTTGTTCAGGCCACTGGCTTTGCGATCTTCACGAGCCCTTCCGCCCCGGTTGGCGGTATGGTTTCGCATCGGCTGATCCCGCTCGCCGAGCTGATCGCCAATTTCAAGGGGCGCCCTCGTCTCTCCAGTTGATCCGGTGCCCGGGAACGACGGCACGGCAGGAGGGATCGGAACCTCGGCACCAGGCTGTTCATTCTCGGGGCCACGGCACCGGTGGCAGAACGGGAACTCCATGGCTCGCGGGAACCGCTCCAGCGCGCGCAATCCACTCGGGGGCCAAAGGCGCAGGCGCTACCGCAAGTCGTCTCGCGGTGACGTCCACTAGCCTGCTGGCAGGTGCTGCCAGTATTCGAGGAGAGCGACCGTGAGCACCCCGAGTGTCGCAGACATCACGTAGGACGACTTCAAGACGAGCGGGCCCCTATCGCCCCGAAGCGTGTAGACCACCGCCCCTGCCGCAAGGACGTATGGCACGAGAATGGGCAGGGGCGCGTCGATCAGCCCATAGGCGAACCACAGGAACGGGTAAATCAGGCCAATCAGCAGCTGGACGGCCAGCGCGAGCCCTCGCGATCGAATGAGGACGACCAGCCAGGCCACGGCCAGGATCAAGGCAGGCAGTTCAACCGAGCGATGCATGAYGAATCCTGGATGTGCGCGGCGCGAGGCCGGTGCGAACCACGGGGGCTTCATCGTTACAGCAGCGGAACAGGCCCTCACTTTCTCCCCGGTTACTTGGAGTTGTCGAGACGATGCAGCGGCCACCGGCCGCGGCTGGTTCGTTCGCCAATATCGGCCATGCTGCCGGCGCACCCCCGCCTATTCGACCGGGGCCCAGCTGCTGTCGGGGTCGTAGCGCAGCAGGCGTTCCGCCATCGCGCTGGTCTTCGGGCCGAGATTTTTCTGCAGCACGACCCCGTTATGTCCGCAGATGAAGGTCATGACGCCGGTCTTGCCCCATTCGGCCGGCCAGGCCACGAGGCCGAAGCCAGCGATCATGTTGCCGTTGACGACATAGGAATGCGCGCCGCCAGGTGCCCAGGGTCCTTGTGCCTTGAGGATGCGAAAGCGATAGCCGGCATAGGTCCGGTTTCCGCGATCCAGCAGGGCCTCGCTCAGGGCGCCCTCGAGTGGGCTGACATCGGCCTGCCCGGTTCTCGGCCAGTACAGCCCGTTCTGCGTGCCGGGCGTCGAGATCAGGTTCTGGGCATATGCGCGCACCTGGTCGCCATCATGGTCCGTGCGGAAATACTCGCGCTGGGCGCCGATATAGGCTTGGCAGGCCTCGATGGCGCGCAGTTCGTTCTCGCCGATGGTGCGGTTGAGGATCTCGTCCCGACCGGCCGCGACATCGAACATCCAGGCCTCGCCGCGCCGCACGATCGGGATCGGGAACTCGAATTTTCGCTTCCCTAGCGTCAAGATCCGAGCGGCGTCGCCGCGCGGTGTCAGCGTGACGGATTCCGCCGCAGCTTCGTTGAACCGGTCGAGTCGCTCGCGGTCCAGCGTGGCATCGCCCGTGCTCAGCACGTCGCGGGCCCCCGGCCCGAAGATCCGATCGAGCACGCCAGGCTCGCGCGCCCGCGCCGCCTCGACCAGCGCAGCGGACGCCGCATCGGGTGAGGGGAAGCTCTGCTGGGCTGCGGCAGGGCCCGCCATCATCAGGACAGCGAGCGAGACCGGGACTGAAAACCGAGCGTGATGTGCCATGATCATGTCCCCCAATCAGCGCCGTCCACCGCGACCGCCACCACCGCCCCCGCGGCCACCGCCGCCGCCGATATGTCCACCGCCGCCACGGCCGCCGCCGCCGATGTGAGCGCCGCCGCCGCGACCTCCGCCGCCGATCTGTCCGCCTCCACCGCCGCGGCCCGCCGGCATGCTGATCTGCCCGCGGCTGGCTGCGCCGCGATTGCCATAGGCCGCCGCGCCGCGTCCGGAATCGATGCCGTCAAAGGCGGTCCGGCTTGGTGTCGGGCGAGGTCTCGCGCCCTGCGGCGCCGCAGGGCGCGCCTGTGCCGTCGGAGGCCGGGCCGAGGGCCGCTCGGGGCCCGATGGTCGCGTCGCGGGTCGGCCTGCGTCGGCCTGCGGTCGCCCCTGTCCGGCCCCGCCCTGGGGGCGATCCTGGCCGGGCCGCGCATCGGGACGGGCGGGTTGCTGGGACGGACGCTGGCCGATCATCCCAGCCGCCGCGCCGCCGATCGCGCCTGCCGCCGCACCGCCCAATGCTCCACCGACGCCGCCCGGGCCTCCTGGGCCACCGATGCCGCCAACGCCGCCTGGGCCCCCTGGACCGCCGACGCCACCGATGCCGCCGGGCCCTCCGGGACCGCCGACGCCACCAGCCGGCCCGGGGCMGCCAATGCCGCCAACGCCACCCGGGGCGCCTGGCCGGCCAACGCCGCCTGGGCCTCCCGGTCCGCCAACACCGCCTGGGCGGCCTGGACCGCCGGGGCGGGCGAGGCCGGGCTTGGAGCCCTGCCCGGGCCG
>NZ_JBFTKP010000034.1:0-65356 GCF_056396005.1 Allobosea sp. 05T439
TGGTCTTCGTTACCGCCTACAACTTCGCCAAGCATCTCAAGGCGCTGCGATGGCGAACGCMCTATCAGGCCATCTGCGACGCCTGGATCAGTGACCCGTCACCCTTCAAAATCAATCCGCACCATCTCATCCCGAGACCGCACACCTAGATCGGGTGATGCGAAGCCCAGGACAGAGGGTCCACACTCCGGTCCACAACTGGCTCGCCGCCTAAAGAGCGATGGCGACCCTCTCTCGAGCGCTCCCCTCGCTTCTGTTGCCCTCCTCGTTGCCCCTCTGTAGCGGCGGCAGGGCAACAGCCTAAGCCTCAGAGTTTGCAGGTAAATCGACCAGAAACCTGCATCTGTTGCCCCTGTAGCGGTGAATTTCCTTAGAGGTCCGCCACGCGCATGCCCCCCTCTCTCACTCCCTCTTAATGACAGTCTTTTGTATATTTCACCGCTACAGGGGCAACACCGCCTCAAACCTCTGATAAATATAGTGTTTCGGGTGTTGCCCCACAGCAACAAGCAGGGCAGCAGGCCGCTACAAATCAGACAAGGGGCGCTCGTATCCCTTCATGACAGCGATGCCGAATGGCCTCGTCCCGTCCGTTCCCATCGGGTACCGCACGCGGATGTCTTTGGGGCCGCTCCATCCCAGCCTGTTCATCACCACCGCCAACCGCGCGTAGATGGCGCTGGTCATCTGCCCGGGCTTCATACTGAGTTGCTCCAGAAGCAATTCGGCAGTCCCGATGCGCTCGACCCCATTGCCACGCTCGCCCCGCACATTGGCAAAGACGTCATCCCAAGGATCGCGCACGCGGCGCCTGTCCTGCTGCTCGGCGGCGTCCGCATAGAGGCTCGGATCAATCGTCAATTCCTCGCCGAATTGCTCCAGAAGCGCCGCCTCAGCCCAAAGCTGGTCCCTATCGCGCTCCAGCGCCTCAAGGTCGATCTCTCCGGTCCTGACCGGCCAGAAGCGGCGGTTGCCGGTATGGTCGTTCAAGTAGCCCGCCTGCTCGCCGCCGTTCGTGGTGCCGATGAAGATGCAGCGGCGCGGCTTGTCGACACGGAACCGCCCATACGCCGGACGCGCGGAGTCCACCGAGCGGCTCAAGATATTCTTCACATGCTCGACGTCCGCCTTCCGCAGACCGGTCAATTCGCCAACCTCGAAAATCCAGACGCCGGTCACCGCCTCCTGCTGCGCCTTGGGATCGTCCCATTTGATCGGGGCGTCGCTGAAATTTTCCTTCTGGCGGGCCAGGATCTGTACGGCGCTGCTTTTTCCGCTGCCCTGCTCGCCCTCCAAGACCAGCATAGTGTCGAACTTGCAGCCGGGCTCGCGAACGCGGCGCACGGCGGCCAGCAGGGTCTTGCGGCCGAAGGCCCGGTTCAGCGGCGTGTCGTCGGCGCCCATGTAAACGGGCAGCAAGCGATCGATGCGCGGTGTCCGATCCCAAGCCAATCCGTTCAAATACTCGAGGACGGGGTCGAAGCGATTGGTCTCGCACGCATACTCCAGCCCCTCCTGCACGTTCCCCTTGCCAGGATCGAAGCCGAATTTCGAGATGATCGCGTCGCGGACCCTCCTCGCGGAGGCATCGCTCAACTCCCCCTTGAACTCCCCCCCGAGGGTTTTCCTGTCGTGAAATTCGTCGTAGCGGGCCTCGATGCGTATCTCATCGATCGCCAAACGCGTATTCTTGTAGGAATTCGACTTCAGCTTGCCAGCCCGGTCACGCTCCCAACCGAACGGTGGCGCGTTGCTGGCGCGCCCCGGCTCCGCCTTCTCCTCGTCTGCCGCGCTGTCCCAGTGCTCTTCGGCCCCGGCCTTCGCTCCAGCGCCAGCCGCGTCATCCTGCATCGTTTCCTCCTGTCGCGGACTCGGCTTGAAAATCCCCTTGAACGCCTCGCGCAGGGCGCACTGGGCGGGCTTGTCGAACATCAAATCGTTCAAGGCGTAATAGGCGCGCTCGGCCATGTAGCTCTCGACGCCATCGCTTCCGGCACCCCAATCCTCGACGAAGGCAGAACGCAAAGCGTCGATGTCACGGCCTTCGCGACGCGCCTTGGCGACGTCGTCAACGAACTGTTTCATCCAGCCATCGAGGTGGATTCCGATGGCGTTCCAGTTCAGGCAGCGCACCTCGCTGAAGCGTGCCGCCCAAGCCGCAAGGAAAGCCTTTGCTGCCTCTTCGCCAACGCCGCACCACGCCAGATGCCCGACGACGCGAAGAACGTCTGTGCGATTGGCGTCGCCAGCGAGGGCCACAGCCGGGTTGAACCAGTCATGGGAGTCTCCCTTGCTTTCGAACGGATTCCCGTCACGCCCCTCCCTGCGGTTCGCGCGCTTCGGCTTTTTCCATTCGCTGGCCGCGTAGAGGCCTGCGGGGTTCTCACCGAGGGCAGCCTCGACCTCCTCGATGTTCACACGCCTGCCAGAGTCCAGCCCTTCCACAGGCTCTATCAGGATCGGCCTGCCGTATCGGGGCTTGCAGTTGAACGTGTACGGAAGCCGCAGGAGGTGGCCGACATCGTGGGCGTTGGGATCGCCGCCGTAGAGGTCGATCAGGCGGCCCGTGGCGGCTTCAACGCGGGCGATGTTGCCGGGGGTGGCCTCGAGTGTCCCCTCGAGTGGGATGAAGACGTGCAGGCCCCCGCCAGAACGATTGATGATCGCCGGGCGCAAGGGCGACCCGAGGAAACCGTTCACGGTGCGGTGAAGGAGCTCTTCCGGCGAATTAACCGTGTGATCCTTGAAGTCGATCTCGAAGGCGAGGCAAGAAATCTGGCTGATGAAGTCCTTCCGCCGCAGCGAAGTGGGCCGATAGACGGGTTTGTGGGTCGGGTCGGCCCTCACCTTCGCGCGCTCGGCGCGGTTGTGGGCCTTGGCGTCCTTCTGGTTGCCGAGCGCTTCCGAGTGGCTGACCGGCGCCGTGGACACGAAAATGGCCCGACCAGGACCGCCGTGCTTGACGACAAAGTCCTGCAAATGAAAAGCGGCGTCCTCGGAAAAGGGATTGATCAGCGCCTCAACCGAACGGGGGCGCGCATCATCCCATTTTTCGCAGGCCTTCCGCCGTTCGTTCGGCAGCGAGACGATGTAGAGCGCGCTGCCGGGATCAGGCGTCCTCATTATCGCCTGAAGAAACGCAATCATCTTCACGACATGGGAGGCGTGCGGTTTATCGCCGGGCGCGTAGTCCCCGGAAGGAGTCTGGCGCGCCTCCTCGTCAAAGGCGGCGCGGCGCTTCCTGTTGGTGGCCTCGTCGTCGAACTCGTCATCGTCATTGGCGTGCGGCGGCTCGGGTTCAGGCTTCCCGCCCATCATCACGCCCCGGCCTTTTTCTCGGCGCGTACCTGACGCGCGGTGGCCCCTGTCTCGGACATTTGGGTCGGCGCGGTCTGGTCTCTGAACAGGGCCATATCAACGGACCTCCTCAGGACCGGCGGCGCGCCCAGGCTCCATGGCGCCAGAATTTTGTTGGAGCGATTGCCGGGCCAAAGCGCGGCGCAGTGGCGCTTGTCCATCACGCCCTCCGCAGTTGCAGCTGCTTGGCTTCGGCGGTCGAACGAACGGGCTCGCCGAGCACTTCGCGCGCCCAAACGTCAAGGGCGTCAGTCGCATAGAGGGGATTGCCCGGCACCGGGTAGTAGGCCGGCCCCTTGCCCGAGACAGCGAGGTGGCCCAGCGTGTTGGGCTTGTAGCTCAGACCATGGGTTTCGAGCAGGTATTTGGATGCTTCAGCTCGATTGAACTTGCGCGACGGGGCGGCGGGCATGTCTTGATCCTCCAAGGTTTGGATGACCAAGACTATCGAGGCGGGAGACTCCGTGTCCTCCGCAGAGTCCCGCATGCGGTTTTTATCGTGCCTTGCCCTTCGGCCACGCCAGCTTGACCGCTTCTTCGAAAGTCCGCTGCGAGAATTCACCGGCGCCGGGGCGCTCACGGAGTTGTTTGGCGACGTACTTCAGCTTCGCGCGCGGCCTCCCCAGCTCATACATGGCCTGAAGTTCATCCGCGAGGCGCTGGGCAAGGCTGTCGCTCTTGATCGGCTTCTGCTCGGCTCTGATGATCGCGGCGGCCCGTTCAGCGACTTGCCGCAGCTTGAAGTCCTCGACGGCCTTCAGGCCGCGAGCAATGACATATTTCGGATCGTCGGGGTGGAGGCCGGACACTACGCGCGCCTCGCGCCCAGATCGACAACCGCGCCGCCGAGAACGGCGTCGCCCATGAGTCCCGCGATTTGGTCGGCCACTTGATCGGCGGCGCGCAACAGGGTGGCGTCCGCGTGGATGTAGCCTTGCGTAGTCGAAGACTTCCTATGGCCGAGCAGGAAGGCGATGGTCAGCTCGGACATCCCAAGCCCGAAAGCCTCGGACGCGAACGAATGTCTCAGGACATGGGGCGTGATGTCGGCAGGCATAGCAGCCATCTTGGCGAGCCGCAGCCACATTTTATGGTAGCCGCCCATGGTCTTGTCCGCGTCGGCGGCGCTGGGAAAGACCATCTCGCCGTCCCGCGACTGGCGCTTGAGGATAGTGCAGGCGACATGCGAGAGCGGGCGGATACTCTTGCCGGTCTTGGTGTCGACCAGTCTGGCCGTCCGGGTCTGAAGATCGACCGAGTCCCACGTGAGCGAGATCGCCTCGGCCCTGCGCCAGCCCGTGACCGCGATGAAGCGGCTTGCCGCTACGGCGCTGGCCAATGACGCAGGCGCATCGCGCAGGGCCGCGCCCAGCCGGGCGTACTCTTCGCCGGAAAGGCGGCGCTCGCGCTTGCCATCCGCCGGGCGATCGACGCCCCGGACTGGATTGTCGACGCGCATGTTCTTGACGACCGCGTAGGCGAAGATCGCGCCCAGCATGCCGACCACTCTGGCCACGCCATGGCCATCGAGCTTGTCGCGGAGTTTCTCAATGTCGTGCCGCGTGACGGCGGCGACCTTCAGGCGGCCAAGGGCGGGCTTGATGTGCAGGTTGATCCGGCTCTCGTCGGTGGCGATGGTGCTCGACTTCTTCGCCTTGCCGCGCTTCTTGATCTTCCCCGCCTTGGCGTCGGCGATGTAGGCGTCACAGAGCGTTTCGACAGTCGGCGCGGCTCGCCATGCGGCTTTGACCGCGCCGGGGTCCCTGCCTCTGGCGACTTCAGCCAGATGTTGCTGCGCCTGCTCGCGCGCCAGCTCCAACGTCAGGCCAGCCCCGTGCCGCCCAAGCGTCATCATACGCTGAAGGCCGAGCTTCGTCCTGTAATAGAGCACGTAGGCGACGGCGGTGCTGCGCTGGCGGCGGACTCCAAGGCCGGTCACGCGAGAGTCCCAGACCGTCGTGTTTGGCAGCAGCGCCTCGATCATCGCGATGGTGATGGCCCTTTTGGTCTTCGACATCTTCCCGGCCTGCTGGTCCCTGCTAGCTATCTAGCTAGCGCATAGATAGCAGCTTTGGGTGAATGTCGTCCATCGCAACCCATCGCCGGGCGACGAAATCCATCATCGTCAGATGGACTAAAAATGGCTTAATTATAAGGATATTAGATGGATGAAGAGGTCATGATGTTGAAGCGGCGAAAAGATCGTCCGAATACGGCGCCAAAGTCCGGCTCTGCCCTCCGAAGGCAAAGGTCACACGTTCGAATCGTGTCGGGCGCGCCATTATAGATAGCCTTTGTTTTCAAGGGCTTATGCTTTGGAATCCCCTCCTCAGAGACGATCAGAATCCCTGTCTGTCGCAGCATTTGTCACAGCTGTCACAGGGTGCTTATGGCTACGATCCGCAAGAGAGGTTCCAGTTGGCAAGCTCAGGTTAGGCGCGAGGGCAGCCCTCCCGTCTCCAAGAGTTTCCCCACGAAGGCTGCTGCGTCCGCATGGGCGAGAGGCCTTGAGGCTCAGATGGACACAGCCCACCTATCACCTTCGATCCGTGATCTCCGCACGATAATCGTTGCGCACCTCCTTGAGCGATATGACGAGGAGGTCAGCCCTTCCAAGCGTGGTGCTCGCTACGAGAGGGCGCGTATCAAGTTCATGCTCACGCACAAGGTCGCTGAGGAGCGCCTAGGAGGAGTCTCAGGGGCTTCCGTGGCCCGCACAGTGCAAGCCTGCCACCGTGCGCCGCGAGCTTGTCATTCTGCGGCATGTGTTCGAGTTCGCCATCAAGGAGTGGAGCATTCCGCTCCCTAGCAATCCCGTGCGAGCCATCGAGATACCCAAGGACTCTGCGGCCAGAGACAGAAGGCTTCATGAGGGCGAACTGGCCAAGCTGTTCGGCGCGAGAGGCCCAAGGACCGCATGGTATCTAAAGCCCTTCATCGTCCTCGCCATCGAGACAGGCATGACGCGCGGAGAGCTTGTGTCTCTCCAGGGGGCTCATGTGGACCTCATGAAGCACACATTGGTGTAGCCATGATGCTCTTCATCACAGCGTCGGACTGGTCCGGCTTCATGAGAACGGTGACGATATAGTGAAAGATGAAGGAGCTAGCGAACGACACGCCGMAGATCAAGATAGACTTGCCTATCTTCTGAAGGAGGCCGTCAGGACGGCTGCAATGAACGAATAGACCGGATGCTCAAGTCTCAGCAGATACGCGAGCGCAAAGGCGAGCGTGCCTGCGAGGACGACTCGCAGGGCGAGCAGAATTCCGGCGAGCTCCGTTTGATGTTTCACGTCGCCTGAAACGCCTCATCTGGTCGGCAGACTAGCCGGTAGCACGTCGACACGCCACGAGACCGCGGCCGATCGAGCCGATTGCACCCCCGGAACCGTCACCACAATCGAGGCGCGACCGTACCTGCCGTTTGACGGCTCGTTCCAAGCCAGGGTTTGACTGACCTGCAGGCTTTGACGTCCAGATACAGCAAGGCGTACGGTGATKATCGATGGCCGAGACATGATCGCGGCGCCATACCGTGTCCACATCCGCCGCGCCAACCAGGCTTTACCAGTCGAGTAGCCGGGAGGCCKTCACAGTCCGGCTTGATGTGGTGCCCGTCCCATGGCTCCACTGGACGCGCAGCACAGCGGAGAACCTGAATAGGGTGCCATGACAATTTGAGGGCTCAGCAATGAAGGATGCGATCGGAGACGACGGTGAACGGCATCCCGTTCAGCCGGGTGGACAGGGCGACGATGCGTGCTTTGCTCTTTCCGGAGAGCTGCTTCCCGCGGAGAAGCGCCCAAACCTGTGCATCGTCAGCCCCCACCATATCGAGCCGGCTTGAATGTCCGCGGCCATCAATACGTTCCTGGTTGTGCTCGCAGCCATCTTTCCCGTGGTCAATCCGCCGGGGTCAGCACTTGTTTTCCTGGGATTGACACGCGGCGCAGTGCCCGACACCCGGCGCATCCTCGCGCGGCGTATCGCGGTGAATTCGCTCTTCGTCCTGATGGGAGCGTTCCTTTTGGGCGCGCTCATCCTGCAGTTTTACGGAATTTCGATCCCCATCCTGCGCGTGGCGGGCGGGCTGATCGTAGCGGTATCCGGATGGAAGTTGCTCAACGAAGGCAGCCAGAAGGATTTCGACGCGCATGCGGACGATGTGTCGCGCGCCAACCTCCTGACGCAGGCCTTCTATCCGCTGACCCTGCCACTGACCACCGGTCCTGGCACGATCGCTGTCACGATCAGTATCGGCCTTTCACGCGCAACGTTCACGGCGTCCTCTGGCGCGGTCGTTTTCGTTCTCGCCAGCCTCCTTGCCATCGCCGTAATCGCCCTCAGCATCTGGCTCTGCTTTACCTATGCCGTTCGCGTGCAAAAGCTTCTCGGGCAAGGCGGCACCGAAATTGCGGTTCGCCTTTCGGCGTTCATTCTGTTCTGCCTGGGCGTACAGATCCTGTGGTCAGGAGCGAGCGAATTGCTGAGCTCTCTCCTGCATGGACCGGTCGGCGCAGCCTCAGCCATGGCGACCTGATTCCAGGAGATGCCTGAGGCGAACGAACGGCATCTCCTCGCGCGCCGGTAGCAAACCGTACCGGCGATGAATGGCACTTCCCTGTCACGAGCCTGAGGACCATCACTGGAAGCAGGGGGCCGGAGCGCAGTGTTCTCCCACGCGACCTCGGCGTTCAAGCTCCACGACCGCCGTTCTGACGTGAGATCGCCAACTTGCCGGCCCCGTGTTTTTCTCGGATACTATTATCGTATGAAATGAGTTGAAAGATCGCGCGATGAGAGCTGCTCTGGTTGTTTCCAGCCTTATTCTATTGACCAGTATTGCAGGCTGCACGCCGCGCGAGGAATTTGCCTCACCCGCCGTTGTATCCACCGCAGCGCCCCGTGCCTCGGCCGAGCGCAGCTATCTCGACGTGGGCCCCGCTCCCGGCCGAGGCGGCCCGGCCTATCTCCAGGCGAACACGGCAAGCGGACCACGGCAAACGGACTTCTTTGGCAACGACGTGCTGCCCCGCGCACCATAGGTGCCTTGGTAATTTCAAACCCGGCCCGAGCCTTTGGCAAGGGCAGGTGCCTGGCCCGGCGACATCGATTGCCCGGCCTGATCGCCAGCGTGTGCCGGCGGCCCAAAGTAGCCCCCAATGCCGGATGCGCGCGTCGAGACGCCGATGGGGAGGGCACAGCGGACGGTTGGCTCGGCGTTCCCTGACGAATGCGCGGACGGCATCGGGGCCTCGATCCTGCTGACCGCTACTGGACGGCTGCAGCAGTGGCCCCCTCTCCGCGGAACACGGCCTCGATGACATCGCCCGGCTCGACCTCGGTGTCCTCGGTGGAGGGCAAGCGCTGCCATTGCTGGCCAGCCTTACGGACGATGACGACCTCCGAGCGAAGGTCGTTGCCTGCAGCTGGCATGGAGCTCACATTGCCGAGGGGGCGGAGCTTTTCGCTGATCGCCTGAATTCTCACGCTGAGATCCGCCAGGCGTAGATTGGAGTCCCTCAGCTCGCGCAACAGAGTGATCCGCCGCTGATTGGCGACGCGCTCGAGTTGGCGACCATATTCTTCGACCTGAAGCCGCGTCCGCATCAACTGAGCGGTGGTTTCCAGGCGGCGCGATGACGATAGGAGCAGCGCGCGTCGGCTCTCGCTGATACGCTGGCTCACGAGGGCGCCGCTTCCAAACAGCTTATTGACCCGCTCAAGCTCCTGGGAATCGGCCTGCACTCCCTTTTCCTCTTCCTGCTCGCGCTGGATCAGCACCGTGACCTGTTCGCCTGCCTCCTTTACGGCGCGCTCCAGAAAACTCCGCTCGTCGCGGAAATCGGCCAGCGAGATCTTGAGCGATTCCGCCTCGCTCTGGGCAACGCCCGAGGCCACGATCGTGGGCAGGGGCGAACTCCTCGGCGGGCGCAGATCAAAGGTCTCCTGATCATCCAATTCAGCGCGGACGCGCAGCGCGTGGAAATACTCCTTCAGATACTCGGTCCAGAGCGAGTCGTGATCGCGCCTCATATCAACAGGATCCGGGCCGAGCTGCCCGGCACGAGAGCGAAGAAGGCTGTATCCGCCGGCAACGGTAATGGCTTGCCGGACCGTCATGGTCGGCCGATAGGCCTGCTGGCCGGGGGTGAGCACGTCGCCGGCGACATAGATCGGCCGGTATTCGGCGACCCAGGTGGTCACGTCGCCCGGCCTGACGACCTGGACCTGTTCGCGGCCATCTGGAGCGCGAAATCGGAAGACCTTGGTCGGCATCAGGGCCTCCATCCGGCTCTGGAACTCCGCCGGGGTGAGGCCTGCGACGACGACCGACCCGACAGCCGGCAATGCGATCGTGCCGTCGAGCTGGACCGTCGCGCGCTGACGCTGATCCGGCAGGCCGGCCAGGGCCATTTCGATGGTATCGCCCGGAGCGAGCCGGTACGGAGCGCCGGCATGGGCTCCGCCACCCAGGCAGGCTGCCAGCAGGACACCTGATGCGAGCCTGCCGAGGCTGGAACGCTTGACTGCAAACAGGGTCATTTCACTGGCCTCTCGCGTGCTGTCCGGCAGGGGCGACCTCGTCGGGCCAATCCAGGCGCGAGACGAAATCGAAGACGGGGCCGCCTGCCTGCCCCCAGTTGCTCGACCAGATGATCTGCGACCCATCGGGTGACGGCGAAGCGTGGGTCTCGCTCCAGTAGTCATGGGGCGCGTTTCTGGTCTGTGCGATCCGCCGGAACTCGCCGCTGCCGTCGATCTTGAGTGCCAGGATTTCCTGCGCGAACGGCGCCCACCCCCCGTGGCGACCGACCTCGTCCGGCATTCCGGAATAGCTTAGGAAAACCCAACCGGGCCGTCGCATCGCCAGGGAAGCGTGCTGAGCCTCGCCATAGCGGGTCAAGGCGGTGACGACACCATCATCGAGACGCCGCTTGATAACCTGGAACTGGTCGGGAGGCGCCTTGCTGATGCCGACATAGACCTCGCGGCCGTCCGCATCCACCGTCATGTCACCATGACCGGGCCGGTGGTTTTCGGTCCAGCTCTGCACCAGTGCCCCTTCGAGCGTGAAAATGAAGGTCTGGTTGGTCTCGTCCGGCAAGCTCTGGAGGCAATAGACATGCACGCCCAAGGGAGAGATGGAGCAGGCATTGCTCTGGCCTGGGAGCTTGGCGAGCGCGATGTCGGGAAACTTCGTCCGGGTCGTCAGGTCGTAGGCGAAGGCAACCAGTGCCCCACTCTCCGAAAGTGCCCGCACGACGATACGGCGACCGTCCCAGGACGGGTTTCCCTTGTAGGGGCCGAATTGAAGGTTGCGATGATGGTCTGCGGTGTAGACCACGCGCTCGAGATTGGTCCGCGGCGCCCAGAACGAAACAGTCTGCCCCCCAACGCAGATCATCAGCTCCGGATTGCGTGGGTGCCATTCGCATTCGCCGCTCCGGGTGCGCCGGAAGAGCGGCGCATAGCTGCGACCATCAAGAAAGCACAAGCCGTTGCAGCCATTGACGATGACGAGGAGGCTCTGATCCGCGTTCCAGGCCTGGGCGCTCGAATAACGATGGCTGCAGTGGCCGGGGCCGCACACGATGCCCGAGCCCAGTGGCCCCGGCCGGGTCACCCGCGTGAATGCCACGCCGAAGGCCGGGTCCGATGCAGGCTGCAGATATCCGGGCAGCGGCATGTCCACCGGCGCGACCAGCTGCGCGGCAGAGAGGTCGTCGGCTGCGGCCGCGGGCCAGAATGCCGGCACGAGCGCGGCGGCCAGGAACGCCCCAAGCCATGATCTCGGAAGAACCGACCTCATGTGATGAAGTCCTTCTGGCGGCGAACCTGCCCCGCCGCCACGCGGGTGAGCCACCACGCGATCGTCCGTTCCAGGCCCTCGCGCAGACTCGTGCGCGGTCGCCAGCCGGTTTCGCGCTCGAAGCGGGAGCAGTCGGCCAGCAGTGCCCGCACCTCGGAATTGACCGGCCGCATCCGCGTCTCGTCGCGCAGAACCGGCTTTTGGCACGCGCTCAGTTCGCGGATCAGTTCGATCAGGTCCGCAACGGTCACCGCCCGCTGACTGCCCGCGTTATAAGCGTGTCCGTAATCGACCGCGACCGCGCTGCCTGCGGCCATGAACGCCGCGACGGTGTCCTCGACGAAGGTCAGGTCCCTGATCGGCGTGGTGTCGCCCACCATGATGGCCGTGCAGGCCGGATCGAGCGCCTGGCGAATGATGGTGGGGATGATTGCCCGCTCGCTTTGACGCGGTCCAAACGTGTTGAACGGCCTGAGTGTCACGACCGGAAGCCCGAACGACCGCGCAAAGGCCTCGGCCATCATATCGGCGCCGATCTTGGACGCCGAATAGGGCGACTGGCCCTGGAGTGGATGGGTTTCGCTGATCGGCATCGTCAGCGCCGTGCCATAGACCTCGCTGGTCGAGGTGTGGACGATCCTCTCCGTGCCATGCTGGCGCGCCGCTTCGAGCACGTTCAGCGTCCCCAACACGTTGGTCTCCACATAGGACTGGGCAGCCAAGTAGGAATGGGGAATGGCGATCAGAGCGGCGAGGTGGAAAACGATCTCCTGGCCCTGCACGATTCGCCCGATGAACGCGGCGTCGCGAACGTCCCCCCGCACGAGATTCAGCTGATTGCGGGTGGCCTCTGGAACATCGTCGAGCCAGCCATGGCTGTCGAAGGAGTTGTAGAGGGCAAGGGCCGTGACCTTGGCGCCGTCGCGCACCAGCGCCTCGGTCAGATGGGACCCGATGAAACCATCGGCTCCGGTCACCAGCACGCGCATGCCGCTGTAGCTCATTGAGCTGCTCCCTCGGACTTGGTTGCTTCACGGGTTTCGGCAACACCTGGCCGGCCTGTCCGCTGAGCGGGCACGGCCTGCGACGGGACCCAGCCGAAGACGGCCAGAACGCCCCTCATGAGCCACCCAATGTCGCCGACGACGCTGTGATGGGGGAAATAGGCGAGATCGAGCCGCGCCTTGGTCGGAAACAGCACATCCCGATAGAAGCGCGTCGGGTCCATGTCCGGCGGGTAGAGACTGCCCTCGTTGCGGAACAGGATCTGACTAGGCCCCAACAGACCTGGCTTGTGCTCCAGAACCTGTTCGAAGCCATTCTGGAAGCAATCGGCAAAGGCCAGCGACTCGGGACGCGGCCCGATAATGGCCATGTCGCCCCTCAGGACGTTCCAAAGTTGCGGAAGCTCATCGAGTTTGGTCGCGGCCAGAACGCGGCCGACCGGTGTCATCCGCCCATCCTTGGCCATGGTCAGGGGACATCCCTCGGTGCCGCAGGTGGCTGCGAACTTACGGAACTTGTACATGCGAAAGGGCTGCCCGCCCTTTCCCAGGCGGGCCTGGGAAAACAGGATCGGCCGACCGCCCTCCAGCCAGATGGCGCAGGCAATGACCAGCATGGGCAAGGCCAGGACCAGGGCGGCTGCAGATGCGACGATGATGTCGAAGGCGCGACTCGCAACCGCGTTCATATCGACGCCCGCCGCAGAATGCCCGACACGGATCTGACGGGGCATCATGCGACGGCCTTGACGACGGTTTCGGCCTGCACGGCACGCGCCAATGTGTCCACGACCAGTTCGACCGTTTCGGCTTCCATCCGCGGGTGGAGCGGCAAGGTCAGCTCGCGCAGCGCGAAGTCTTCGGTCCGCGGCAGTTGCACACCGGGGCAGAGCTCACGGTAAAGCGTCATGAGATGGACCGGAGGGTAGTGTATCGTCGTCTGAATGCCGTTCTCCCGCAGGTGATCGATGACCTCCTGCCGCACCACACCGGCCKGCAAGACAACCGGCATGATGTGGAACGTGGATAGCCGCGGCTGCTGGAAAGGTACCGTAACGGACGGGCAGCGTTCGGCGATGAGCTGCCGGTAATCGGCCACCAGGCGGCTCCTGACCTCGTTCCAGCCCGGCAGCTTCCGCAGCTGGACAAGACCGATGGCGGCCCGCATCTCGTCCATGCGGTAGTTGAAGCCAAGCATGGTGACATCATAGGTCGGCGTGCGCGCGTTCAGGCGCTGGCGCGTTCCGCTGGTCATGCCGTGCCCCCGCGCCTGCCGGATCGTCTCGAGCAGGGCGGAATCGCGGGCGATGATCGCGCCGCCCTCGGCGGTGGTCATGTTCTTGTTGCCGTAGAAGCTGAACGCGGCAGCTTCGCCGAAGGTCCCGACCTGCCTCAACCCGGGCGCATGTGCAGCATCCTCGATCACCAGCAGCCCTTTCCGGCGAGCGAAGTCCCGCCAGGCCTCGCGATCGGCGAGATAGCCGGCGAAATGAACGAGAATGACGGCCTTGGTCCGCGCGGTGCAGCGGGCCTCGGCGTCGGCCAGCGACATCAGCGGAACATCCGCCGACTCGATATCGACGAAGATGGGCGTCGCGCCGACATAGACCACGCAATTGGCGGTGGCGACGAAGGTCAGGGCGGGAACCAGGACCTCGTCGCCTGGCCCCAGTCCCAGGGCATGCAGAATGAGGTGGAGGGCCGCCGTACAGGAATTGACCGCGACGGAATCCTCGACGCCATGGACTTCGGCGAAGGCCTGCTCGAAAGCTCTGACCCGGTCCCCCATGGTCAGCCAGCCACTGTCGATGACCTCTGCAAGGGCAGTCTTCTCTTCGGGGCCCAGGATGGGCTCGGCAACCAGCAACATGGAAGGCTCCATCACGCGTGGCGGACAAGTCGCCGGCGCCGAGCGGCGCCGGCCAGACCGGCGTCGTCAGGCCGCGACAGGGTGCTCGATCACAACCGACTGCTCGTCCCAGGCGACGTCCTGCGCCTTGTGGAAGTCGTCGACGCGACCGATGTCGAGCCACACACCCTCGTGCTTGAAGACGTGCACGGGCGTGCCAGTTTCCAGCATCTGGAACATCAGGTCGTCGAACCCGAAGGGCACTCCCGACGGAATGAACTCGAACACTGAGGGATCCATGCAGTACAGGCCCATGCTCACCAGATGCGGCAGCGCCGGCTTTTCCCGGAAGGTCTTGACCTCGCCATCAACCTCGTCGATCACGCCGAAATCCATCTTGATCGTGCGAGTGGTCGTCGCGATGGTCACCGGGCCCGGATGGTGCCGATGGAAGCTGGCAAACTGGCTGAGGCTGATATCGGTAAGCACGTCGCCGTTGAGCACGAGGAACGTGCTGTCGAGCTGGTCCCGCAGCAGCGAAAGTGGGCCGATCGTACCGAGCGGCTCGACTTCCTGGGTATAGGTGATCTTCATGTTCCACTGCGCGCCGTCTCCGCAGAAACTGCGAATGAGATGGCCGAGATATCCGGTCGTGACGAAAACCTCCTGGATTCCGTTCCGGCGGAGCCATTTGAGCAGCAGCTCCAGGACCGGCCTCGATCCGATCGGCATTAGCGGCTTCGGCAGGACCGAAGTATAGGGGCGCAGACGGGTGCCCTTGCCGCCGCATTGGATCACAGCCTTCATCCGAGCCTCCTATAAGTGGTCTGCGGCCACGTGCCGCTCCGGCTTGCTACGTGTGGCGCCGGGCATGACAGCGGTGGAGCGGTGTCGGAGTGCCTGACACGTCACGGCACAAGGCACCGGTTGGATCACCACGCACATAGTTCACCCGGTCATCTGGGAGAGGATGCTATGAGCGCCGTAACCCACTGTCTTCGTTCGTTTGCATGATGGAGGCGGGGCATGCCGCCATCGGCTCTTCTGCCTCCGGGCCCGGCGTCGCGTATTTCCCGCGATAGCCTTCACTCCCGGCCGGCGCGCCCCCCCGATCCCGCCTCTCCTGGAGAAGCCGGCTGGCCGGGTCCGGTGCAGGGTCCAGACGGCCCCTTCGACGAGAGGATTCCCGATGCCGCGTGTCTCTGGTCCCTCTTCAGCGACCAGGCTGCGCGACACGGGCTGCGGGAGCCCGCTGACCGCGGCCTGCACAGCGGCTGCCCTCGCCCTGCACAATCCACCTGGCGCTGAGTGATATCCTGGCTCTCACGGGCGACAGCCCCTGCCGCAGGGCCGATGATCGCGGTCGCCTCCGCCGTTGGCGGCAACTCGAGTCACCCCAGCCAATGCCTGCCCCCCGCCCCGACGCCGGATCAAAAGAATCGGCCGGTGAAATGGATTCCGGCTCTCGGGAAAGCTGGGTCATCGGACCGGAAACGGGGTCCGGTCCGATGCTCTAATGGGAGAGCGCCGCATAGCCGCGTGCTGCGGGCTCCTCCGCAACGGCTCGCGATGGGCGCATCCTGGCGAGAACTGCGGCGCTGATCCGATCGATCGACAGATTGCGGCTCGGGGCATCAATGCTGCTGACTCGGATCATGGGGAGCCCGCGCGCACCGACCAGGCCGGAGATCAGGTCGACATGGTCCACGTGGTCCAGGCTGCCTTGCAGGTCGATCTCGAGGTAGCGCTGAAGCGGGCCGATCCTCTGTCGACGATCCCGAAGGCGCKCCTCCAGGAGGGGGCGTGGCGCTTCGAAGCGGATGAGCAGGTCCGGCTTCGGCACGCAGTCGAGCGCGCGTCCGACAGGGTCGCGCTCGACTATGCCGCTGAGCAGAACGAGCGAGGCCACCGCCTGGACCATGCCCTGATCGAAGATCGTGATCGCATCCGAGGATTGCGCCGCAGTCCATTCGCGATGGAGCAGTGCCAGGTGCCAATGCAGGCGAACGCCCCATAGCCGATCCTTCGGTGGCAGTATCCTGAAGAGATCCGCGACGCCGCCGGCCGAACCGGCGGAGTTGAGCAACCGGGCGCTGGCCAGGCATTTGAGGATAATGCGTCTCAGCGGGTGAGCCCTCACGCCGATCAGGGGGGTCACGACATAGCCGAGACCGCGCAGATGGGCGGTCAGGGCGGACGCCATCGTCGTCTTTCCCGCCCCGGACGGCCCGAACATCTCGAGGATCATTACAAGCCTCTTCCTCTTGCCTTGACGCTCAGAGCCGCGTCCTGACCTCGGAAAATTAGGCCGAACAGAGAGATGTTGATCTCCATGTCCAGAAAACCGCCATGGGAGTCTGGTCTATCCAAATCGAAGAGGCCTTATATCCACTCCCTAAACAATATCCCATCGCTCTCTATCGTCTTTCGGATATTGGATTCCGCCACTACTTTGATTTCTCTCTCGAGACGTTTCATGTAAATGGAATGGAACTCTATATATGCCGCGTATAATTCTCTATGAGCTCCTGTATTTATCATATCGAATAGTATTTCGTATTCCGCACCTTCGACATCGAGCTTGAGAACGACGACATCATACAGCATTTTCTTTGCCATGATGAGGTTCGACAGCGAGAATGTCTCTACGACGTCAGAATCTGCATCCCCCGCGGCATACAGGCTGCTATTGTGCTCGGGAACGATCGATCGCCCTTCATAGGTAGGTTGGCGTCGATCCGACGGAGGCCCAAACAACTTGGTGAAGCCCTCCCGGACGCTCGCCGCCTTACCGATGATCTCGATATTCGCACTCGAACTCGCCTGKAGCGCCTGAAGATATGGCAGACAACTCTTGTTGGGCTCTATCATGATGAAATCAAAATATTCTTCGGTATAGTACCGACTGAATACGCTATATCCCTGCCCAACGTTTGATCCGCAATCGATGAAAAGCCCTCGCCCGCAAGAGCTGCTCTTTATCTTGGCGATAGCGCGCTTGGCGTCCGCTGACACGGCGATCCGCACGCGCATTGATCGAACTGGCGCACTCAGCGATAGAGCGGACAACTCCAGAAAGCGGAGTGCACCCTCGTCCTGCAAGACGTCGGCTGACTGCTGAAGCTTGGCCGAGAGTCTGGCACTGAGACGTCCGGCTGCCCCCATTGCGGCGTTAGTCATTCCTACCTCCATGACCGCAATACGCCTTGAGCGATGTGCGGCCTCACCTGCCACGCGCCCGGCCCATTCCTATCCAAGCATCCCAACCACCCTGATCGACGGAACGTCGCTCCATGCGTCTCGTCGAGCCCCGGCGCCAATCGACTTCTGCCTGTGGCCCGAGCACATCATGGCTGCACAGTCTCGCGAAGCAGCGGGTCAGGCCGTCAGAGGACACTATGGAGACGCCTTGTGAGCGTCATCGTCCATTCGAAGGATACTGCGGACGCCCCCCGCGAAGGACCGTCAGAAATGCCATCGGATCGCTGGCGAGATCACGCCTTCGCCAGCTATCCGCCTGGAACGCCATCGCCCCCGTCAGACCACTCCGGCGTCGGAGCAAGACAGGCAACAGGCTGGCGCGCGCGTGAAAGCCTGCGGTTGCGACAGACGTCCCTGTTTGCCGCATCAGACCGGCGCATCCGCAAGGGCGTAGCGGACGGTTTCTCACCTGTCCTTGCGATGTGAGGAGAAGCGATGCAGAGCTTCCGTTCGCCGAGCTGCCCGCATCGCCGCAATGTCTTGGCTCCGCCACAGCAACCGATGTCACCAGCCCAAGTCAAATCACCAATCCGCCTCGCCGAACGTGCTACTTCGAAACCCGATATCGCTTCGACCACGCTCGGCGCAGGACGAGACCAGCCGCCAGCCCGATCATGCTGCCGACAATACTGCACGCCGCATCGACGACTCGTGGCGTGCGGCCCGGAATCCAAAATTGGGCCAGTTCGAACCCGACGGCGCCAATGATCAGCAAGGCGGCAGACAAGGGGGCGCCCTTGCGCCCGTAGACCACCGCGAAAATTCCGCCCGTGATCGCATAGGCGAACACGTGCTCCAGCTCGGGTGGCGCCCGGGTTCTGAACTCGATGCTTCCGGGCAGGATCGAGGCAATGCCGACGAKGGAGAAGGCGCACCAGGCGACAGCCCGCCAGTGCTTCCAGCGGACAAGCCTGTCGATACCGGCGCTGCGTTGCTCCGGGTCGAGGCGGCGCGCCGAAGCAAGCCCGCTCCTCACGGCAGGACCGCGACACGGGCAAGCAGCGTGACCAGCTCCGCCTGGCGCCTGGTCTGCGTCTTGGCGAAGACCGAGGCCAGCTGGGAGCGAATGGTGGTTCGGCTGAGACGCCGACTGCGGGCGACATCCGCCGGCACATCGCCGCGCGCCATTTGAATCGCCAGGCGCGTCTCGGCCATGGTCAGGCCAAACATGCGCTGAAGCATGAAGGGATTGGGCTCCAGATGAGCATCAAGATCGAGAAGCATCACTACGCTGGTGCCGTCCGGCATGTCGTCCGCGACCTGATTGAGAACGAGAGGCGCATCGTCCTTGTCCGAAATGACGATCCAGGTCAGCGGGCCGAGTGACGGGCGGTTCGGCGCGCGCGCGATCAATCGCTTGAAGGCGCTCGTCAGTTGGTCGAGGCCTTGAACCGAGCCCGCCTCACGGCCAAGGATCAGCCGGGCCGTGGCGTTGGCTTCGACGATCTTCCGGCGGTCCTCGAGGACAAGATAGCCGCAGCCGATGCGGTCGAGCATGCTCAGAGCCACGGTGCCGCGATAATTGCTTGGGGGCGCTACGCCCGCCCCGCCCTCTTCCTGGTCGAGAACTGGGGACGCGCAAAGAGGCCCGACGAGGCCGGCATTCAAGGGCATCGCATGACGGACGGACGCACCCAGGGGCGCCGGCGCTTCGACAGATCCGCTGACCAAAGACATATCGGCACTCTCCTCGATGTTCCGCATTCCGGACCAGAGACCATCCGCTTAACCTCGCCCCGCAAACCATGTCGGTTGAGATGACGCAGCTACTCACAGCGCACGTAAACTTAATCGCTGCAAGATATCGCGCACAAGGAGCGGAAGTTACTACATATTATACTCAAATTACCTTTGATTATATCGTCAGTATGGAAAATTATCTTATATATTCATACGCTCCGGATACATTACTATAGAACAATATCGGAACCATGAGGGAACAATATCAGAAAACCCCCGAGCGAAAACGCATTCAAAGGAGCCAGTCTGCCTACACCCAAAGGTTAAGGTCCCGCCCCCCCGAAAGGCCATACCGGCCGGCCTGCATACACCGGCCGCTGTCCCCGGCAAGGAAGGGCTACCCAAATTGGACGAACGGGCCGCGGCGGGGCAGCAGGCGGGCTCATGCCAGCGTGACACGGAATGCTCACGGTCCCCCGTGGGTAGAAGTAATCGTCGCCATGCGCGCATGGAGATAGAGCCCCTGGAAGTGGCCGCCCTCGACAGACTCGAGCCCCGGGGGCTCGCCCTCCATTCGGACAGGCTCGCTCCGAGGCCGTTTCGAGATCAAACACGGCGGCTGCACGCACAAATTCGTGACGACCTGAAGATGCGTCGGGAGACTACATGTTCTCTCCGGTCCCTGCACAGTTGGCCGGCTGTCTGGTTTTCGCGCCACGGCCGCTACCGCGACGCCTCTTCCGGCGGCCCCGCCCCAATGCTGGCATCCTACGCCTGCCAGCACGTGAATCCGCTGTCAGCCGGGCCGAGCCGGCCTCTTCCACGCAAACCATAGCGTGAGGCAGAAGCTGTCGGCTTCAAGGCGAACACCCTGCCGCCTCTGAAGCGATGAGGCCGGCGATCGCCGGATTCTTCCCCCGACCATGCGGAAACGCACCGATGCCGGCGCCCTACGCCATTTACGTCCGGTTCCGATCCGTCATCCAAATGAATGAGGACAGTGCAGAGCCTGCTCCATACCGTGATTTCCTACCGGATACGGTCCTGTGGGGCAGGAACGCGCCGGAAAAGGTCATCAGGCCGAGCGCTTGCACTCAGGGGTCAGGCCCCCCGCAGTCCCAGCTCCTGGCAGGAGGAGTCAAAATGGTTCCGCATGTGCTTTGCGTGGGAGGGGAGGACCATTCGCTGCGCATCCCGTTCCTCGCAGCCTTGCAGGACCGCGGCTTTCGGATAACGGCAGCCTCGACCACAGACGGGGCCGCCTTCTTGCAAGCCGGCCTGGCTCATCGGCGTTATCAATTCGACCGGTTCGACAGTCGCGGCGCCGATCTCGCTGCCATCCGCCAGCTCGCGAAGATGATCGCGGATATCGGCCCAGACATTGTCCAAAGCTTCGATACGAAGCCCAATCTGCTGGCCCCCCTCGCGGTCCGGGGCAAGGTCGCCGTGGTGCGAACCATCAATGGGATGGGTTGGGTATTCTCGTCCGAGACGGCCCGCGCGCTCGCCCTCCGGTCGGTCTACTGCGCCTTGCAATGGCTCGCCTCCCGCTGGACCGCGGCTACGGTTTTCCAGAACCGCGACGACAAGGCCTATTTCGAGAGTCACAGGCTGGTTCGGGGGGACCGCGCTCATCTGATCCGCGGATCGGGCATCGACATTGCCGCCTTCGATCGATCGCACGCCCGTGGCCCCGTCACTGCGGCGCTAAGGGAACAGCTCGGCCTCGGGACGGACGAGATCGTCATCACGGTCAGCAGGCTGACGCAACAGAAGGGAATTCCGACGCTACTGGAGGCTGCTTCGCTGGTCAGGAAGGTGCGCCCGGGTGTGCGCTTCCTGCTCGTCGGTCCACGAGAAAGTGAAGGGCCCTTCGCAGTCGCTCAGGACGAGATCGACCGGCAGGCGCCCCATGTGATGGCGCTGGGCGCGAGGAAAGACGTGCCGGCCCTGCTCGGCCTTGCAGATCTGTTCGTCCTGCCGACGGAATATCGGGAGGGGATCCCGCGCGTGCTGCTGGAKGCCGGCCTTGCGGGCTTGCCGATCGTCACGACCGACATGCCCGGCTGCAGCGATGTGGTCACGCATCACTGGAACGGCCTCCTCGTGCCACCGCGCGACCCGGGCGCTCTCGCCAGCAGCATCCTCGAGCTCCTCGAAGACCGGCGCAGAGCGCTTGAAATGGGTGGTCGATCCGTAGCGCTGGTTCGACGCGAATTCGGGCTCTCGACGATCGTCGGACATTACACGGAGCTTTATCGGCAGGTTCTGTCGGAACAGGGTGGTACGGACAAGGCTGCGGGCAGGTCGCGATCGCCGATTCTGGAGGGCGCCGGCGCGCTCCGCGGTGTCGGAGAAGGGGAATGATCCGAAATGCGCTCCTCGGAGCGGGGCTCGTGCTGTCTTCCGCATCGCAGCTCCGCCTGCCCGGCCTGCCGATCGGCCTAGGCGAGCTCTGCCTTGCGCTCTGGATCGCCCTGTCGGCGACCCGATTTCTGGCCGGGTACCCGATGGCGGCCAGTTCAGCCTTGACCCGACTGAGCGCATTCTGGGCCGTGTTCGCGCTCACCTTGAGCATAGGCGCGTGCATCGGACTTCTCTTCGATCCGCTGACCGACGTCGGCGCCATGGTGCATGACTCCACCGCCTATCTGCTCATGGCCTGTGTGACGATATTGTCCATGGCCGAACCAGACAGTGACAACCGCCTGCGGCAGACCGCCTGGTTCGTCATCGTCTTCGGCAATATCGGCCTCGCGCTGCAGATTGCCATCGGCTGGGGGCTGCTCCCTCAGGGTTCGCTCGATCCATGGTACTGGGACCGCTTTCGCGGCTGGTCCGAGAACCCCAACCAGGCTGCGCTCTATTGCGCCGTGTTTGGTCCGCTCGCGCTCCATCTGGCGATGAGCGCGGAGACGGGCTTCGGCCGCGTCTCCGGCTTTGCTTTGGCGGTCCTGCCCGTGGTCTTCGGGCGATTGACGAAGAGCGACGCCTTCTTGGGCGCCACGGTCATCTCGAGCACGTTCCTGATCGGGTTGCGGCTGCGGACCTGGCTGGCCATGCCAGGATACAGCATGCGTTACATCGCAGCCGTCCTCTTCATCCTGGCGGCCCCGCCCACCACGATCGCGCTGTTGCCCTACGGCATCGCCGCTGCCGATGAGGCGGAGGATTTCGCCAAAAGCCTGGCCAAGGACAAAGGCGGGGACGGGACCGTAGCCACAGCCAATCTGCGGTTTCTGCTTTGGCAGCAAGCACTGCTGAAAGGGTTGGGGTCGGCCTCCCTGGGCCTCGGTCCGGGGCCGCATTCCGAACGCCCCACGGGTCCTAACCCGCAGAACCTGCCCGGCCCGTTCGAGGCGCACAGCACGCCCCTGGACCTGTACACCCAAGGAGGCGTGCTTGGCCTCGCCACTCTGGCGTGGCTCGTCGGCAGTACCCTCTTGCTCACGCTGCACGCCCGGTTCGATGCCCTCTCGGCACTGATCTGCTCTGTGGCGGTGTTCAGCATCAGCCACTTCATTCTTCGCCACCCGATCTTCTGGTTCGCCCTCGCCCTGTGCTTGGCCGAGGGCTGCACGCGAAGGCCGACGGTGTCCGCTCACTACGGGAGATGACAGGATGTGCGGGATTGCGGGTATCATTCTGCCCCCCGACGCTGCGGACCCCGGGTTACTGGGTGCGATCAAGCCGATGACGGCTTCCATTCGCCATCGTGGGCCGGACAGCGACGGGTTTTGGAGTGACCGTGAGGCAGGCGTCGCACTGGGTCATCGACGCCTCGCAATCGTCGACCTGACCGAGGGCGGTCACCAGCCGATGCTTTCCCACAGCGGACGGCTGGTCATGACCTTCAACGGCGAGGTCTACAATTTCCATACCCTGCGCCGCGAACTCGAAGATCTCGGGCATAGCTTCCGTGGTGGCAGCGACACCGAGGTGATGCTCGGCGCGATCGAAAGCTGGGGTCTGGAGAGGGCGCTCCAGCGCTTCACCGGCATGTTCGCACTCGGCCTCTGGGACCGAAGGGCGCGTGTTCTCCATCTGGTCCGAGATCGGATGGGGAAGAAGCCACTCTACATCGCGCGCATCGGACGTGCCCTTGTGTTTGCCTCCGAGCTGAAGGCAATTCGCACCTTTCCGGGCTTTCAAGCCCGGATCGATCGAGAGGCTGTGGCCGCCATGCTGGCGCGCGGCACGATGCCGGATCGGTGCTGCATCTGGCACGATGTGTTCAAGCTGCCCCCTGGAGCCATGCTGTCGGTGAGCGCCGACGAGATCGCCGACGCTCCCGACACAGCAACTCTCAAGTCGAGGATCCACCAATGGTGGTCCCTGGCTGCCGTGGCCGAAGAGGGGCGGAAGAATCCGTTCGTTTCCAACGATGTCGCACTGGTCGCGGAGCTTGACGAACTGCTTCGTCTCGCCGTGCGCGAGCGGATGGTCGCCGACGTTCCGCTCGGCGCATTCCTCTCCGGAGGAATCGACAGCTCGACCGTCGTCGCGCTGATGCAGGCCCAGTCCGACAGGCCGGTGCGCACGTTCACGATTGCATTTCGCGAACGAGGCTATGACGAGTCGGTCGAGGCCGGGCGTATCGCCCGGCACCTCGGGACAGATCATACGGAGCTGCATCTGACGCCAGCGGAGGCTCGCGAGGTCATCCCCGAATTGCCACGCATCTGGGACGAGCCATTCGCCGACTGGTCGCAAATCCCGACCCTGCTCGTCTCCCGTCTCGCTCGCACTGATGTGACCGTGGCTCTGTCGGGCGATGGTGGCGATGAATGCTTTGCCGGCTACTCCAGGCATTTTCTTGCGGTGCGGCTGGCTTCCCTGCTTGGCCTGCCCCCCATTCTCCGCCGCACCGCTGCAGATTTCCTGGTTCACCTGGCGAATGGCGCCAGCGAGGAATTCGTCAATCGGCTGCCGGTGCCGGACCGGCTGAGGCGTTCGCTGCGCGGCGACCGCCTGAGGCGTCTTTCCGATCTCTTCGCCGCGAACGGAGACCAGGAAATCTACCGGCGGCTGACACGTGTCTCGGAGCTAACCCTGGCGCGCGACGCCGAAGCTGCCGAGCCCGATGCTCCCGTCCTCGACGATCTGGTGTCGCAACTGATCTTTCGGGACATGACTGGATATCTGACGAGCGACATTCTGGTGAAGCTCGACCGGGCAAGCATGGCGACGAGCCTGGAAGCCCGCTGTCCGCTTTTGGATCATCGCGTTGTCGAATTCGCCTGGCGCCTGCCGACAGCGGTCAAGGTCCGCCACGGCCAGGGCAAGTGGATCTTGCGACAGGTTCTTGCGCGCTACTTGCCCCGGCACCTGTTCGAACGCCCCAAGCAGGGCTTCGACGTGCCTGTCGGTGCCTGGCTGAAGGGGCCGCTACGGGCCTGGGCGGCCGACCTGCTGACCGAATCGCGGCTGCGGCGCCACGATCTTCTCGACGTGGCGGCGGTCCAGGCGTGCTGGGCGGAGCATCTGAGCGGCCGCCGCGACCATTCGCTTGCGCTTTGGGCTGTGCTGATGCTCCAGGCCTGGCTCGACGAGGGCGCAGGTCCGCCGGCCACCACACCGGTCGGTGAATTCGACCTCGCATTGCAGGGGAGCTGACGATGGAAGCGTTGACCGGCAAGGGCCAGCGGTTCATCGCGACGGCACGACCTTCGGATCTGCCGCCACTCGAACCGACGACGCGGATAACCAGACCGATCATTGGATCGGCGCCAGGGCCGCTGCCATTCCAGCGGATCGTCCACGCGCTGTCGAGGCGGCGGGGTTTGATCCTTGCAATGATGCTCCTCGGCGGCGGAGGGGTCGCGATCGTTGGCCTGATCATGTCGCCCACCTATACGGCAACGACGCAAATCGTGGTCGATCGAGCCTCGGAAGGGTCGAGTGGCACATCCCAGGCCTCCCAAGCCATCGACGATGCGGCGATCGACACGCACTTGGCCGTGCTTTCGTCCGATGCGCATCTGCGACGGGTCGCTTCCGCGCTCCTTCTTGCCCATGAGGAAGTGGTGGCGGCAGGGAAGCAACCGGACTCCTGGCTGCACCGTGTCCAGGATGGGCTCGGTGCCGCTTGGTCGTTTCTCACGCAGCCGTTTCGGCGTAGCGCTGACAGCCACTCCCCTGACAGTAACGAAAGCGCGCTGGCCCAGCAGTTGAAGCGCTCCGTAAAGATCGGCCAAGAGCGACGTTCGAGAGTCTTGTCAGTTGTTGCAACGGATTCCGATCCGGGACGTGCAGCCGAGATCGCGAACACCGTCGCGAATGTCTACATCGAGGATATTGCGCAACGAAAGCGCACCGACGCGGAGCAGCTTGTGGTCTGGCTCGCCAAGCGCGTTCCCGAAATGAGGCTGGAGGTGGCGCGTGCCGAAGAGGAGCTGCAGGCCTACCGCTTGCTCCATGGCGCAGCGGTCGATGGCACCCCTGATGTAACCGGCCAGCAGATCGCACAGCTGGCCCGGCAATTGGCCCTGGCCAAGTCCGATTTCGCCGCGACGCAACAACGGCTGAACCGGTTCAACGACTTGCGCCAGCGCGGCGCACCCACCTCCGCCCTTGCGGATGCACTGGGATCAGCGAGCCTGGCCGAGTTCGCCCATAACGAAGCAGCACCAGCGACAGTCGGTCAGGAGCCTCAGCCGGAGCCGCGCCGGAAAGCGGACCGTGCGACAGAGCAGGCGATCGATCAGGCGTTCAGCCAGGTAGAGACCGACGGTCGCATTCTCCAGGCTCAGGCCAGATCAATCGAGGAGCGGCTGCAGTCCCTGAAGGCGGCGGCGACCGAAACCGCGGCCAGCATGTCCGGTTTGCGGGCTCTCGAGCGTCAGGCGGCCGCAGTGGCCCAGCTCTATGATGCCCTTCTGAGCCGTCAGCAGCAGGCAAACGAACAGGTCCAGCTCATTCAGCCGGACGTCCGGGTCATGGCGTCGGCGTGGCCGCCGGAAAGGCCAAGTTCGATTCACCCGGCCTTCCTCATTCCGCCTGGCGTGATGGTCTTCGGCATCATGGGCGTGCTGCTTGCGCTCGGCATCGACAGACTTGATCACACTCTTCGCAGCACGGATGAAGCCGCCGAAGCTCTGGCCGTTCCTTGCCTCGGGCAGGTCCCGCGGGTCACGCTCCGGCACGCAAAGCGGATCGAGGATCTGCTGCGGCAGCAGCCTCAATCAGTCTATGCGCGGTCAATCCGCTCATTGCTGATCTCCGTGTTGCCAAGGGGCTCCGGCAGCTTCGCGTCGAAGATCATCCTTGTCAGCTCCGCCCTTCCGGGCGAAGGCAAGACCACGGTCGCGCGGAGCCTTGTCCTCTCGGCGGCGCGCCTTCGACTGCGCGTGCTCCTGATCGACCTCGGCGAGCCAAGCGGGCTCCCTGAACGGGACATCGTGACGATGGCGCGCGCGGCCGCCCCCGGCGTCGATCTCGTCGACGTCCTGAGCCGCGGCCGACCGATCGCCGATGCGGTGGAGCACCTTCCTGAGCTTGGGGTCGACTACATTCCGCCGCCTCGACTCGATGGCAACCTGCTTCATTTCCTCGCAAACCCGCAAGTTCCGCACTGGCTTGATCAGTTCCGCGAGACCTACGACTTCATCGTGATCGATGGGCCCGCAGCGGTCGATCGGCTGGAAGCGAGTTTTCTGGCGGGCTGGGCCGACCAGATACTGCTCGTGGTGCGCTGGGCACAGACCGGCCGGGAAATGGCGCAGAGTGCGCTACGGCTGGTCGGCGGCGCTCCGGGGCCCGACGCCGATGGCGCTCCCCGAGTGGCGTCGGTGCTGACCTGGGTCGATACCGAGCACGATGCCGGCTTCCATTTCAAAGACATCCGCAGCTTCATGAGCTGGCGTCGGTCATGATCGATTACAGTCACAACGCTGGGTATTGATCTGATGTTGACAGGTTACGCCACCGCCACCCGGCTGGCCCGCAGCGATAATGCGCCGACTGCGACCGCTCTATCTGAGCCCGCGGCCGCGCCCTCAAGCGGCGAAACCGGTTCGAAGGGCAGCAGTGACCTCGCTCACCGGCTCTCATCCGGGAGCGTTTGGGCTCTGGTCGTCTATGTCGGCGGCGCAGGGCTTACGAGCGTTGCTCAGTTCGAGATCGCCCGGCTGGTCGGCCTTTCCAGCTATGGCACATATTCCTACGCCTTTGCCTGGGTCAGCCTCCTGGCCTACAGCGCGACCCTCGGCTTCAATGTTGCCCTGCTTCGGTTCGTGCCGGCCTATGGTGCGAAGGGGGAGTGGTCTCTGGCGCGTGGTGTGATTCAGTTTGCCGTGGGCTGGACCCTCGTGGCAGCCATCGTTCTCGCCGGAATCGGCACCGGAATCGTGGCCGTTTCCTCCGCTCGCCCGCACTCGGAGCTCAGCATCAGCCTGCTGATCGGAATGGCCACAGTCCCGCTGGTCACGATGTATCTGATCGGTGCGACGCTGCTACGCGCTTTCGGCGGAATCGTTTCGGCTCTTTTGCCGGAACGCATCGTCCGTGACGGCCTCTTGCTCGTGCTTGTCGTCCTGGCCGCCACCGCAGCTTCATGGCGGCTGGACGCAGCGCTCGTCATGGCTGCACTGTTGATCAGCTCGGCGGTCACGGTGGGCGTTGTCTGCGTGATCATGCGCCAGCTCTGGCCCCTTGCTCTGCGAGGCGTGAGCTCGGCCTACGCTCCGCGCTATTGGTTGACCGCCGTCTTTCCCATCATGATCATGACGGCCGTCGACACCCTGATGAACCGCACGGGGGTGATGCTGCTCGGCTGGACCGGCAACATCCGGGATGCTGGTACGTTTGCGGTCGGTTTCAATGTGGCGATGCTGCTCCTGTTGCCGCGCGTCGCCGTGAGCACCGTATTTGCCCCCACGATCGCGGACCTTCACGCGCGCGGGGACCGGCTGGGCCTGCAGGCGCTGTTCGCGCGCGCCAGCGTGTTGTCCTTCGTCGGGGCGGTCATGCTGGCTGTGCCGCTTCTGGTGGTGCTCGAGCCGGGGCTACGATGGTTTGGCAAGGATTTCGTCGCCGCAGTTCATGTTGCTCAGATCCTGATGATCGGTCAGGTCTTTGCCGCGGCGGCCGGCCCGCATCAGAACCTCCTGACCATGACCGGTCATGAGCGCGCCGCCGCGGTCATCATGGTTGCGAGCGCCGCCGCGAACGTCGCAGCCTGCGCCATAGGAATCGCGCTCTACGGCGCAATCGGCGCGGCAGTGGCCACCACGGCGACCATGGTGCTCTGGAATGTCGCGACCGGCATTTGTGTCTATAGGCGTCTCGATCTCATTCCAGGGCTCGCCGTTGCAATGCGCGCGAGGCGAAACAAGCCGGTACACCCGCTGAAGCTGACCCACGAATAGCAGGCGCACCGTGGTGGCACGTGAGAGACAGCGCCAGAAACCTCCGAGCTGGCGCGCGCGATACACCCCCAATGATCCAGCCGGATCTCCTTCGCAAGCGACACCCGATCGAGTCCGCCCGTATCAATCATCAGAAATCCATGCCGCCCGGCATCGCCTGCGGCGCTTCCTTCTTCGGCTGCTCGGCAATGATCGCCTCGGTCATGATCAGCAGCGAGGCGATCGACGCCGCATCCTGAAGGGCGGTCCGCACCACCTTGGCCGGATCGATCACCCCATTCGCCACAAGATCCTGATACTCCCCTGTCGCGGCATTGTAGCCCTGGTTGTAGTCATCCTTCTCGATCAGCTTGCCGACGATGACCGCACCGTCGGCGCCGGCGTTTTCGACGATCTGTCGGGCCGGAGCCTGCAGCGCGCGGCGCACGATCTCGACGCCGGTTCTCTGGTCGGCATTGGCGGGCTTGACGGCGGCAAGGGCCTTCATCGCCCTCAGCAGCGCCACGCCGCCCCCCGGCAGGATGCCTTCCTCGACCGCCGCGCGGGTCGCGTGCATGGCATCGTCGACACGATCCTTCTTCTCCTTGACCTCGATCTCGGTCGCGCCGCCGACGCGGATGACCGCAACGCCACCGGCGAGCTTGGCCAGACGCTCCTGGAGCTTCTCACGATCGTAGTCCGAGCTGGTCTCCTCGATCTGCGCCTTGATCTGTGCCACGCGAGCGCCGATCTCCTTCTTCCTGCCGGCACCGTCAACGATTGTGGTGCTTTCCTTCTCGATCATGACTTTCTTGGCGCTGCCGAGCATTTGGAGCGTKACGGTCTCGAGCTTGATGCCGAGATCATCGGAAATGGCGGTTCCGCCAGTGAGGATCGCAATATCCTCCAGCATGGCCTTGCGGCGATCGCCGAAGCCCGGAGCCTTGACGGCCGCGACCTTGAGGCCACCCCGCAGCTTGTTKACCACGAGCGTGGCGAGAGCCTCCCCTTCCACGTCCTCGGCGATGATCAGCAGCGGCCTGCCGGTTTGCACCACCGCCTCGAGCAGCGGCAACATGGCCTGGAGCGAGGAGAGTTTCTTCTCGTGGATCAGGATATAGGTGTCTTCGAGCTCGGCCCGCATCTTCTCCGCATCTGTGATGAAATAGGGTGAAATATAGCCACGATCGAACCGCATGCCCTCGACCACATCGAGCTCGATCTCGAGCGATTTTGCCTCCTCGACCGTGATGACACCCTCGTTGCCGACCTTCTTCATCGCCGCGGCGATCATCGCCCCGATCTTGGTGTCGCCATTGGCCGAGATGGTGCCGATCTGAGCGATCTCGCTATTGGCCGTGACCGTCTTGGCCCTCTTCTTGAAATCTGCCACCGCAGCCTCGACCGCCATGTCGATGCCGCGCTTCAGATCCATCGGGTTCATGCCAGCGGCGACGGCCTTGGCTCCCTCACGGACGATGGCGTGGGCCAATACAGTTGCCGTCGTGGTGCCGTCGCCGGCGGCGTCATGCTGCTTTGAAGCGACCTCGCGCACCATCCTTGCGCCCATGTTCTCGAACTTGTCGGCAAGTTCGATCTCCCTGGCGACGGCGACGCCATCCTTGGTGATGCGGGGCGCACCGAATGACTTCTCGATCACGACGTTGCGCCCCTTGGGACCAAGCGTGACCTTGACGGCGTTGGCCAGGATTTCGACACCGCGCAGCATCCTCTCGCGGGCATCGGACGAGAACTTCAACTCCTTGGCGGCCATGATCCGGGTCCTCCTCCAGGGGATTTCAACGGTCAGCAGCAGATATGGTCAGGCGGGTTCCTCTCGATCGGGCTGATTATATCGCTCTCCGCGGGGATCAGCAGCACTTCTCGCTCGAACGCGATGCGGGGCGCATCGTGAGAGCGAGCTCGCGAAGCAGCAACGGGTTACGCCGCCCTGCGAGCGGCCGCCTGCCGTGCAATGATCCATGCGCCGCGGATCAATTCGCAGGGTCGCGCTCGGCGATGGTTCGTGGGCCGGGGTCTGGCTCGAACTTGCGACCGCCCGCCGCCGCCTCGACCCTCTGCTGGGTGGACCTGGATACAAGGCGAGACTTCCCGAGGGCAGTAAAATCGCTGGCACTGTGGTTTTGACTGGCGCGCCCCTCAAAGACCAGAACGTCCGAACGCGTAACGACGATATCGCCGCGGCGCAGGGTCGGGTCGTCCAGGTACCAATAGTGATCGGTGGCCGGATCGAGCTTTACGACTGGAGGCGTCGGCCTGGATACGACGGCTTTCCGCTGATGCGAACGACGCGTCGGCCGAACGGTCACATCGAGCGGTTCAGGCCCAGTCGGGTAAACCTGCGGAGGCGGTCTCCCGAACACGGCTCGGGCCAGTTCATCGAAGAACCCGGCAGAGTGAGCGGGTGTCACAAGAACAAAGGTGCTCAGGCCAATGCTGAGCAGCCCGCCAATTCGAGTGCTGTTCATGGGGCAAATCCTCGCGACCCGTCTTGCTGGCTAACGCCGCCGACGGCCGGCGGTTCCAACGCGGTGTGGCCCGAAGTCGTCCAAAGCGCAGGCGGGCCGACGGCCACAGCGGCCCGCAGCGACATGATGGGCGGTATCCGGGGGCCCAAGCTTCACGCGGCCGGCGGGATTCTCCTACACCCCTGATGACCGGGAAAAGTGGATTTGCGCGGATAGGATGTAGAATGACGAATGCCCCCATTGCCGTCGTCAATGGCCATTGACCTCAGCTCCGGGATTGCGAGCATCACAAAGCAGGATTTCTTGCTGCGACGCAGCTTGACAGGCGCATTGCTGACGTCGGAGCTTGCCTCCGCACGAAACGGGAAGGCTCTGATTATGCGTCTGTTCGCCGCGTCGCTTGCTACCGAGACGAATACGTTTTCGCCTATCCCGACATCCCGCGCGAATTTCGAGGCATCGGCCTATTTTCCCGCAGGTCAGCATCCCGACCGGGCGACGCATTGCACCGCGCCACTTTACGTGGCGCGCCAGCGGGCAGAGCGAGACGGTTTCACGCTGATCGAAGGTTCCTGCTTCTGGGCCGAGCCCTCGGGAACCTGTGCCCAGGCCGATTACGAGGAGATGCGGGACGAGATCCTCGGCCAACTCAACGCCGCAATGCCGGTCGACGGCGTCCTGCTCGGGCTGCACGGGGCCATGGTCGCGCATGGCTATGACGATTGCGAGGGCGACATTCTAGAACATGTCCGCGCCATCGTCGGCCCGAAGGTGCCGATCGGTGTCGAGCTCGATCCGCATTGCCACCTGACCGAAAAGCGCGTGCGGCTGGCGGACGCCATCATCCTCTACAAGGAATACCCGCATATCGACTTCGTCGAGCGGGCCGAGGAATTGGTCGACATCATCCTTGCGACGATCCGTGGCACGATCAAGCCGGTGATGTCGCTCTATGACTGCCGGATGATCGAGCTGGTGCCGACCACGCGTGAGCCCGGGCGCTCCTTCGTCGACCGGATGAGCGCACTCGAGGGCAAGGACGCCGTGCTTTCGGTCTCGCTCGCTCACGGTTTCCAGCAAGGCGACGTGCCGGAGATCGGCACGCGGGTCCTGGTCGTCACCGACAATGCCAAGGCCGCCGGAGATGCGCTCGCCGCGCGGCTCGGCGAGGAGTTCCGCTCCCTGAAGGGGCAATTCGCTCCGCCGGTGGTCCCGCTCGACGAAGCGCTTGACCGGGCTCTCGGCAGTTCTGCCAACGGCCCGAGCGTGATTGCAGATTCGACCGACAATGCCGGAGGGGGTGCGGCGTCCGACAATACCAACATCATCCACCGCCTGCGCGAACGGGGTATTCGCGATGCGGCGATCGGTCCGGTCTGGGACCCTGTCGCCGTCGAATTCTGCCTGACCGCCGGTGTCGGCGCCACCATCCCGCTGCGCTTCGGCGGCAAGGCCGCCTCGACCTCGGGCAAGCCGGTCGACGGCGACGTCACCGTGCTCGGAGCCATCCGCAACGGCACCCAGAGCTTCGGCACAGCCAAGGTCCCGATCGGCAATGCCGTCGGCATCCGCATCGACGGCATCGACGTCGCGCTCTTATCGCATCGCACGCAGGCGCTGGGGCTCGAGATTTTTACCAGCGTCGGCATCGACCCGACGCAGAAGCGCATCGTCAGCGTCAAGTCGACCAACCATTTCCATGCCGCCTATGGGCCGATCGCCAGTGCGGTGATCTACACCGACGGCGGCGGCCCTTCGCATCTCGACGTGCGCAAATACCCCTATCGCAAGATCGCCCGGCCGCTCTGGCCTCACGACCCGCTGCCGCCCGGCCGCATCGTCGTCTGAGCCTGGCCACGTGGATGGAGACTTGACCGTGATTTGATCACCGAGGGTGGCCAGACGAAGCGAATGCTCGCGGTCATTCAGCATCTCTTGGAGGGAGAGAGACATGACGACCACACGCCGCAGATTCGTCCAGGGCAGTCTCGCCGCTGGAGCACTGACCGCCGCGCCCGCCCGCCTGAGGGCCCAGACCACCCCACCCGTCTCACGCACCGTCCGCGCCGTGCTGCATGGCGATCTTCGCGTCTTCGACCCGGTCTGGACGACCGCGAACATGACCTCCTACCATGCTGCCATGGTCTACGACACGCTGTTCGGGGTCGACGACAAATTCGACGCCAAGCCGCAGATGGTCTCGAAATGGAGCCTTTCGGACGATCGCAAGACCTATAATTTCGAACTCCGTGACGGATTGCGCTTCACCGACGGCACGCCGGTGACGGCGCGCGACTGCGTCGCCTCGATCCGGCGCTGGGGCGCGCGCGACGGCGGCGGCCAGCACATGATGGCTCGCCTCGCCGATACGCCGATCAAGGACGACAAGACCTTCCAGATCGTGATGAAGGAACCCTACAGCCTGGCTGTCGATTGGCTCGCCAAGGCGGCGACCAATGCCTGCTACATCATGCGCGAGAAGGAAGCGCAGACCGACCCGATGCAGCAGATCCAGACGATCATCGGCTCAGGCCCGTTCGTCATGAACCAGGACGCCGTCGTCCAGGGCCAGCGCTACGTCTACGACAAGAACCCGAACTATGTGCCGCGTTCGGAGCCGGCCGTCTTCACCTCCGGCGGCAAGGTCGTGAATGTCGACCGCGTCGTCTACGAGAACATCGCGGACGAGGCGACGGCGATCGCTGCCATCCGCGCCGGCGAGATCGACATGATCGAGTACCCGAATGTCGATCTGCTGTCCTCGCTGGAGGGCGAGAAAGAGATCAAGCTCGAGGTCCTGAACAAACAGGGCCAGCTCGGCTGGGCTCGCGTCAACTGGCTCCACCCGCCGTTCAACAACGTCAAGGCCCGCCAGGCGATGCTCTACCTGATTCACCCGACCGAGGTGATGAAGGCGACCTTCGGCGACGAGAAATACTTCAAGGGCTGCTCTTCGCTGTTCGGCATGGGCACGCCGATGGAGAATGACGCCAATATCGACTGGTTCAAGGGCGGCCAGAACATCGAGAAGGCCAAGCAGCTCGTCAAGGAATCCGGCTATGACGGCCGCCCCGTCGTCGTGCTGCACGCTACCAACATCGCCTATATGAACAATGCCGCGAACCTGATCGCGCAGTGGATGCGCCAGGCTGGCTTCAACGTGTCGCTGCAGGCCTCGGACTGGGGCGCGGTCATCACGCGGCGTGCCGTCAAGAGCCCCCCGGACCAGGGCGGCTGGAACGTCTTCTTCACCTCGGGTTCGGTCAATGCCTTCGGCAATCCCGTGGCGCTCAGCGGCCATGCCGCCAATGGCGAGAAGGGCTGGTTCGGCTGGCCGACCGACGAGAAGCACGAAGCCTTCCGCGACAAATGGGCGGCCGCCTCGAATGATGCCGAACGCCGGCAGATCGCGCGCGACATGCAGCAGAACGCGTGGGATTTCGTGCCGCACATGTATTACGGGCAATGGTTCCAGCCCGCGGCCCTGCGCAATCTCACCGGGCTGATCGGCATGCCGGAGCTGATCCCGTTCTGGAATGTCAAGAAGGGGTAGCCGCCTCCGCCGGCCGGGCTCCGCCCCGGCCGGCGTCGGACCATTCCGGCGGGCTGGTGGACGGCGCAGCCGGCGCGCGGCGCGACCGGCCTGCTTAGGCTGAAGGAGGACGATCGACCCCATGCTCAGTTACATCGCCCAACGGCTGGCCCAAACCCTGCTGGTGATGACGCTCGTCGGTATCTTCGTCTTCCTGTTGCTGCATTTCTCGGCCGGCGATCCAGCCGCGATCATCGCCGGCGATTACGCGACGCCCCAGCAGATCGTCGCCATCCGTCAGCGGCTCGGGCTCGACGATCCGCTGCTGGTACAATTCTGGCGTTGGGCCGCACGCGTGCTGAGCGGAGATCTCGGGGTTTCGATCTTTTCGAACACGCCAGTCAGCAGGCTGATCCTCCAACGACTGGAGCCGACGCTTTCGCTCGCGCTGCTGACCATGCTCTTCGCCGTCAGCATCGCGGTCAGCCTCGGTGTGATCGCGGCCTGGAGGGTCGGAAGCCTGGTTGACCGTGCCCTGATGGGCTTCTCCGTGCTCGGATTCTCAATGCCGGCCTTCGTCGTGGGCTACGGCCTGATCTACATCTTCGCTATCGAGCTGCGCTGGCTTCCCGTCCAGGGCTACAAGCCGCTCGCCGATGGCGTGGGGCCGTGGCTGCTCCACCTAATCCTGCCGACCGTCACGCTCGGCCTCGCCTATATCGCGCTGATCGCGCGCATGACGCGCGCTTCGATGCTGGAGGTGCTCGAGGAAGACTATATCCGGACGGCAAAGGCCAAAGGTGTCACGACGAAGACGATGCTGATGAAGCATGCGCTCAAGAACGCCGGCGTACCGATCATCACGGTGATCGGCATAGGCGTCGCGCTTCTCATCGGCGGCGTCGTCATCACGGAGACTGTGTTCAACATACCCGGCATCGGACGGCTCGTTGTCGATGCCATCTCGAAGCGCGACTATCCGATCATCCAGGGCGTGATCCTGCTGTTCTCCGGCATCTATGTCCTGGTCAATCTGCTCGTCGATCTCTCCTATTCGCTGATCGATCCCCGGATCCGGTACTGAGAGAGCGAAGCGATGAGCGTGATCACGGCCCATACCGCCCCTTCCACCCTCAGCCCTGCGCCGCGCAGTCTCGGCGCCCGGTTCAGGCGCTTCGCCCGGCGCAACCCGACGATGCTGCTGGGCGGCGCCATCCTGATCTTCTTCGTCGCGATCGCGATCTTCGCGCCACTGCTCGCCGGCGACCCGATGCTGAAGGCGCCAACACGCCGGCTGCTGCCGCCATCCGCGCAGTTCTGGTTCGGCACCGACCATCTCGGCCAGGATGTCTTCGCCCGCACCGTCTACGGAGCACGCGTCTCACTGATCGTCGGCCTCACCGTCGCGACGATCTCGATCAGCGCCGGGCTTCTTATCGGCCTGATGGCCGGCTATTACCGCTGGATCGAGACCCCGGTCATGCGCCTGATGGACGGGCTGATGGCGATTCCAGCGATCCTGCTTGCGATCGCGCTGGTCGCCCTCAACCAGGGCAGCATCGGAATCGTCATTGCCGCCATCGCCATTCCGGAACTGCCTCGCGTGGTCAGGCTCGTGCGCTCGATCGTGCTCAGTGTCCGCGAGCTGCCTTTCGTTGAGGCGGTGATCGCCTGTGGGGCGCGGACGCCGCGGATTCTGGTGCTTCACATCATGCCGAGCACCATCGCGCCCCTGATCGTGCAGGCGACCTATATCTGCGCATCGGCAATCCTGGTGGAAGCGTCGCTGTCATTCCTCGGCGCCGGCGTGCCGCCGGAAACGCCGAGCTGGGGCAACATGATCGCCTCCAGCAGACTCTACCTGGCGCGCGCGCCCTGGACGATCTTTTGTCCGGCGATCGCGCTGGCGCTGGTGGTGCTCGCGGTCAACCTGCTCGGCGACGGGCTGCGCGACAAGCTCGATCCGCGAATTTCGAGGAGGATGTGACAGCCAGGCGCATGGCTGTCCCGCCCTGGCGCGGCTGCCTTTTTCCAACCCGCCGCTATGGTGGGCCGCAGCGCCACTGCGCCGGTCTCGGTGAGGAACAATCGACATGAACAAGCCCTGGTCATTGGCTGAGCGGAGCCGGGCTCCGCTTTCGATCCTGCCGACCCCCTTCGAGGAACTGCCCCGGCTGTCGCGGGAACTCGGGCGCCATGGCCCCGCTCCCTCGATCTGGATCAAGCGGGACGACTGCACGGGCCTTGCCGGCGGCGGCAACAAGGCGCGCAAGCTCGAATATCTCGTCGGCGAAGCGCTGCAGCAGGGGGCCGATACGCTGGTCACGCTCGGGGCCATCCAGTCCAATCATGCGCGGCAGACGGCTGCGGCCGCCGCCAGGAACGGCCTCGGCTGCGTTCTGCTCCTGACCGACAAGATCAGCGGACGCAGCGCGAGCTACCGGGCCAACGGCAATATCCTGCTCGACCGATTGCTCGGCGCCGATATTCGCATCCTGACCGCCGAGCAGGACGCCATGGAGGCGCTCGAACAGAACCTGGCTGCGCTGCGTGCGCAGGGCCGACGGCCCTATTTCATCCCGATCGGCGGCTCCAATGCACTGGGCGGCCTCGCCTATCATGATGCGCTGGTCGAACTCGCCGGGCAGGCCAAGGCCGCAGGCCGACAGATCGACCATATCGTGCTGGCGACCGGCAGCGGTGGCACTCATGCCGGCATCGTTGCAGGTGTGCAGACGTTGGGCCTCGCTTGCGCCGTCCACGGCATCAGCGTCTCGCGGCAGGCCGAAGAGGCCCGCGGTATCGTCGCCGGCCTTGCGCGCGACACGCTCGCGCTTGCTGGGAGCCAGAGCGTCGCCGATGTCTCGATCACGATCGACGCAACGCAGATCGGGCCCGGCTACGGCCAGCCGACGACGGCGATGCTCGAAGCCGTGACCAGTGTCGCGCGCCTCGAGGGCATCCTTCTGGATCCCGTCTATACCGGCAAGGCTATGGCCGGGCTGTTTTCGCTGGTGCGGCGTGGCGCGTTCAGGCCCGACGAGACAGTGGTGTTCTGGCACACCGGCGGCCATCAGGGACTGTTCGCCTACGAAGAGCTGTTTCAGGGATAACCGACGACACGCGCGAGGAGGCGTGCCCCGTCACGCCTCCCGGGGTTTCGCCACCGTGGGAGCGCTGGCCGGCACAGTCTGCTGAGCGCGCTGGCTCAGCCAGACGCTGCCGAGGACGATCGCCATGCCGGCGATCTGGGCAGGGCTGAGCGATTGGCCGAGCACCGACCAGCCGAGCATGACAGCCGTCACCGGGCTGAGAAAGCCGAGCGGCGAGACCGTCGAGGGACCCAGCCGGGCAATGCCGCGAAACCAGAGGATATAGGTCAGGGCAGCGCCCATCAGCCCGAGATAGGCAAGGCCGAGGATGTTCGTGCCGGTCAGCGTCGGCGGTGCGGGTTCGAGCCAGAGGACCACTGGCAGCAGCAGGGCTCCTCCCGCGGTCAGCTGCCAGGCGGTGAAGGTCAGTGGCGAGACCGGCGGCTGCCAGCGCCGGCTCAGGACCGTGCCCGCCGCCATCGACAGCGCACTGGCGAGACCAGCGGCGATGCCGAGCGGATCGAGCGCAGCCTGCGGCGTCAGAATCAGCAGCGCGACACCTGCCATGCCGGCGATGGCCGCGACGATGGCGAGCGGGCGGATGGCGAAACCGAGCAGCAGACGCGCGAGGAGCAGGACGACGAGCGGCTGGATCGCCCCTACGGTCGCCGCGACACCGCCCGGCAGCCGATAGGCTGCGATGAACAGCATCCACCAGAACAGCGAGAAATTGAGCGCGCCGAGGAGGAGAACCCGTCCCCACCAGATTCCCTGCGGCAATTGCCGGACGGCGAGCAGCAGCAGGAGGCCAGCCGGGAGCGCACGCAGCATCGACACGGTCAGTGGGTAGCCCTGCGGCAGGAACTCCGTCGTCACCAGATAGGTGCTGCCCCAGATAGCTGGGGCGATCGCGGTCAGCAGCAAGTCGGCATTCCGGGCCATGATGGCGGTCTCGCTCATTATCTTGACGTCAAGATAATGACAAATATCTTGACGTCAAGATATTTGGTCGCAACGATGGCGGCATGGACCATGTCGACGGAATTCTCGCGCAGTGGAACCGGGAAAGACCGGACCTCGATGTCACGCCGATGGGGTTGTTCGGCCGCATGAAGCGGCTCTCGCAGCATCTCGGCCGTGAGATGGAGAAGACCTTCACCGAGCATGGCCTCAACAGCGCAAGTTTCGACGTGCTGGCGACACTGCGGCGCTCCGGCCCTCCCTATAGACTGTCGCCGGGAGATCTGCTGGCGACGATGATGATCACCTCGGGCACGCTGACGAACCGCATCGACCAGCTCGAGAAGACGGGCCTCGTCGAGCGCACCCATAACCCCGAAGATCGCCGCAGTTTCATCATTTCACTGACCGAGCGTGGATTTGCGACAATCGAGGCTGCTGTCACAGCACATGTCGCAACCCAGGCGCAGCTGAGTTCCATTCTCTCCGCGGATGAGAACGCGGCCCTCAACGCACTGCTGGGCAAGTACCTGGCGGGTTTCGAAGGCAGCCGGTGAGGCCTTGCGTCGGGGGGCTGCCTCCGCAGTAAACTCGGCTTGTGGGCCAGGAATGAGCACAGCGCGCCCCCCGCAGGCAAGAATGGCGCTTGCCGCTCCACGCAAGTTGATAATTCTCTGGCCATACGAAGCCGGCATCAGGTCTGGTTCAGCCGGCGCTCAGGGGATAGCGGAATGTTTCTCACCAACTCCGACATGGTCGAGCTTGTCGCCTGGCGGCAGCAGTTGCACCGCTCTCCCGAGATATCGGGCGAGGAGCAGGAGACGGCGAAGGCAGTGGTTGCCTTCCTTGCCCCGAGCGAGCCGGACCGTATCGTGACCGGGCTCGGCGGCCACGGCGTCGCGGCTATTTATGAAGGGCGCGAGCCGGGGCCGACAGTGATGGTTCGCTGCGAACTCGACGCCCTGCCGATCGAGGAAATCTCCGAGAGCCCCCATCGCTCCCAGGTGCCGGGCAAATCCCATGCCTGCGGCCATGACGGGCACATGACCATGGTCGCTGCGCTCTCACGCGGGCTCGGCCGCCAACGGCCGCAGCGCGGCCGCGCGGTGCTGCTGTTCCAGCCGGCAGAGGAGAACGGCGCAGGTGCCGCCGCCGTCATCGCCGATCCGAAATTCGCAGAAATCGCGCCGGATTACGCATTCTCGCTGCACAATAAACCCGGCCTGCCATTGGGCTACATCACCCTCTCCGAAGGTCCGGCAAACTGCGCCTCGCGCGGACTGCAGATCGTGCTGACTGGCAAGACCTCGCATGCCTCCATGCCGGAACACGGCATCTCCCCGGTTGCGGCGGTAGCCCGGCTGATGCCGGCATTGACGGCGCTCGGCCCCGGCGGTCCACTCGACGCGGCCTATGCGCTCGTCACCGTGACCCACGCTGCAATCGGCGAAGCTGCCTTTGGCATCGCACCCGGCCGGGCCGAAATTTGGGCGACGCTGCGCACGCTGAACGATGCGCAAATGGGCGCGCTTTGCACACGGGCCGAAGCGCTGGTGCGCGAAGCGGCTGAAGCATCGGGTCTTGGCATCGAGCTGAGCTATCACGACGTCTTCCATCACTGCGAAAACGATGCCGAGGCGGTGGCGCTCCTGCGCAAGGCCTTCGATGACGAGAAGCTGCGGCACGGTGAGGGCTCGCCCTCGCGCGGCTCCGAGGATTTCGGCCTGTTCGGCCGCCAGGCGAAATCGGCGATGTTCATCCTAGGCTCGGGCAAAAACTCGCCGCAGCTGCACAACCCGGATTTCGATTTTCCCGATGCCCTGATCGAGCCCGGTTCGCGCGCCTTCATGCGCACGCTGCGCAATTTGCTCGGCTAGATCCTCGGACCCGATATCGTATCCGATCCGAGGATCCAGCCTCTGCATTTGCATCGGCTTTCCCGAAAACCGCAATCCACTTTTCGGGCCGATGCCTTAGCCCATTGCACCTGACCAAGTGGGCGATGTTCTTGTTGCCAAACCGCAAAGACGCCCTGATCGGCTGCATGATGCCGATCAGGGATTTGCCAAGCATGAGAGGCCGTATTCCATGACCACGCATCAGCCGAATATCCTGGCATCGATCGATCCGGCCAAGCTCGACAGGCTCGCCGAAGTCGCCGTCAAGGTCGGCCTGAATCTCGAGGCCGGGCAGGATCTGTTCCTGACCGCGCCGGTCGCCGCCCTGCCACTGGTCCGGCGGATCGCCGAGCACGCCTACAAGGCCGGTGCCGGGCTCGTGACGCCGATGCTGGCKGATGAGGAGGTAACGCTCTCACGCTATCGCCATGCCCCGGATGCAAGCTTCGACCGGGCGCCGGGCTGGCTCTATGAAGGCGTCGGCAAAGCCTTTGCCGCCAACACCGCGCGCCTCGCCATCGTTGGCGATAACCCGATGCTGCTCTCAGGGCAGGATCCAGCCAAGGTCGCGCGCGCCAACAAGGCCAATTCGATCGCCTATCAGCCCGCTCTCGAGAAAATCGCCGGCTTCGAGATCAACTGGAATATCCTGGCCTATCCGACCGCGTCCTGGGCCCGCCAGGTCTTCCCGGACGAGGCAGAGGACATCGCTGTCGCCAAGCTGGCCGAGGCGATATTCGCTGCCTCACGGGTTGACCGTGCCGACCCCATTTCGGCCTGGGCTGCGCATAATGCGACGCTCCGCAGCCGGACGCAGTGGCTGAACGGGCAGAACTTCCATTCGCTGCACTTTTCCGGGCCGGGCACGAACCTGACGATCGGGCTTGCCGACGGCCATGAGTGGCAGGGCGGCGCCTCGACTGCCAAAAACGGCGTGACCTGCAATGCCAACATCCCGACCGAAGAGGTCTTCACCACGCCGCATGCAAGGCGGGTCTCCGGCCATGTCGTCAGTACCAAGCCGCTCTCGCATCAGGGCACGCTAATCGATGGCATCTCGGTGCGCTTTGAAGAAGGGCGTATCGTCGAGGCCAGGGCCACGCGTGGTGAGGAGGTGCTGAACAAGGTTCTCGACACCGATGAGGGTGCGCGTCGCCTCGGCGAAGTGGCGTTGGTGCCGCATTCCTCGCCGATCTCGCAGAGTGGCGTCCTGTTCTACAATACGCTCTTCGACGAGAACGCCTCCTGCCATATCGCGCTCGGCCAGTGCTATTCGAAATGTTTCGTCGATGGCGCCAGGCTCACGCCCGAGCAGATCGCGGCGCAAGGCGGCAACAAGAGCTTCATCCATATCGACTGGATGATCGGCTCGAACCAGGTCGATATCGACGGTGTGCATGCCGATGGCAGCCGCGTCGCAGTCTTCCGCCAGGGCGAATGGGCCTGAGCAGCCTCGCACAGGCCACGTCTCTCCGCTGATACGAAAAGGCCACCGGGCGAACCCGGTGGCCTCTTCATTTGACGTGTATCGTGCCCCTAGGCGGCAGGCTTAGAACTCTTCCCAGCCCGCATCGGACGCGCGGCCGTTGACGACCTTCTTGGCCGGCATGACGGGGCGCTTCGGCGCAGCCTTGGTCTGTGCGAAGGCCGCCTCGGCAAGCTGGCGCAGGCGCTCGGGCTCAGGGCCTCCTGCATCGATCGCCTCGACATCGGAGGCGCGCAACGCGGGCGGCGCGTAGGACGCTGCCCTGGTCGCAAGGCGCGCGGGGCGGGGCGCCATCTGGGTGACGGCAGCGGCCGCGATCGGGGCGGCCATCGGCCGTCCCTGCTCCGGCCCAGTCCGGAAGGCCGCAACGAGGTCGTTGAGCTGGCCGATCCGCGACGTCAGCGACGCAGCGGAGGCAGCACTCTGCTCGGCCAAAGCCGCGTTCTGCTGGGTCATTTCGTCGAGATGCGCGACAGCCTGGCTCATCTCGTCGATGCCATTGGCCTGTTCGCCGGACGCGGTCGAGATCTCGGCGATGGTGGCAGCGACCTTCTGCGACGCATCGAGGATTTCGGTCAGGGCCGCACCGGCCTGACGCACGAGTTCGACGCCCTCGGTGACCTCTGCATTCGAGGAGGAGATCAGCCCCGAGATGTCCTTGGCGGCGGCGCCTGAGCGCTGCGCCAGGGTACGCACTTCCGACGCAACGACCGCAAACCCCTTGCCGGCATCTCCGGCTCGCGCCGCCTCGACCGCCGCGTTGAGCGCGAGCAGATTGGTCTGGAAGGCAATATCGTCGATCACGCGGATAATGTCGGAGATCTTCTTCGAAGCGCTTTCGATGCGCGCCATGGCCTCGACGGCCCTGCCGGCAATCTCGCCGCCCGACTGCGCAGCTCGCATCGCGTCCTCGGCGATCGTCGCGGCCTGTTTCGAAGACTGGGCCGAAGCCTTGACCGAAGCAGCAAGCTCCTCGGTCGTCGCGGCGGTCTCCTCGAGCGAAGACGCCTGCTCCTCGGTGCGCTTCGACAGGTCGTCGGCGCCCGTGTTGATCTCGCGGGACGCCAGACCGACATCGCCGGCGGTCACCTGGATTGTGCGCACGGTCGAGGACAGGCGATCGACGGTCTCGTTGATCGCGCCCTTCAGATCGGCGAAGCKACCGCGATAAGTGGTATCGACTCGGTTCGTCAGGTCACCGGAGGCAACAGCCTGCAACACCTTCGCGAACTCGGTCGTGGCAGAATCAACCACCGCGTTGATCTCGTTGATGCCGCTGATCAGCTTCTGCATTTGTTCGTCAGCGCCATCGATGGCGAGCCGCGCCGAGAAGTCACCGGACGCAGCAGCCGCAACGACCTCGCCGACATCCGACACGACCGAGGCCATCGACTCGGCCTGACGCAGGCGACGCTCCGCACTTGCGCGCTCCTCCGCCTGCAGTGCGGCGACTTGCTCGGTGCTTTCACGCAACACCGAGACGGCGCGGGCCATGGTGCCGATCTCGTCCTGACGGGCGACATGCGGCACATCGACCTTGGTATCGCCGGCGGTCAGGCGCTCCATGACAGCACTGAGGGCGAGGATCGGCGAGGTGACCGAGCGCTGCGCGAAGATCAATGCCGCACCGAGCGCACCCACCAGGGTCACGAGCAGCACCAGCGGCAGAACCAGCCTGGCCTGCTTCGTGAAGGCTGCCGCCTCGTCGCCGAGCACGTTTCCGGCATCCTCGTTGCGCTTACCGAATGCGACCAGGAGATCGTTCACGGCCTTCCGGTTCGCCCGGTTCAGATCGGTATTGCCCTGCGCATTGGCCGCAGCGGCCGAAACCTGCCGCCCGATACGAACGGTTTCAGTCCGATAGGTGATAAAATCCGCGACCGCCTTCTCGATCTGAGAAACACGTTCCTGTTCGCTCGCCGGGGAAAGCGCCTTCAGCCGTTCGACGAGCTGCCGCATCTGCGGGAAGCGATCTTCCATCCCCTTGCCGTATTGCTCGATCTCCTGCGCGTTCTTGGCCATGTAGATGCCGCGCGACTCCATCACGACACCCGTTACGTGCCCGTTGAGCCGCTCCGTCAGCAAGGCGATGTCGCCCTGGTTGCTTGCGCGTTCGTTCAGACTATCCGCCTTCGAGAGTGCATAGAAACTCAGCACTGCCGAAATGAGCGCGGCCGCTGCAACAATGAGCAGCATGGTCAGGATCTTGATACGGATGGACTTCATCGAACTGCGCCCCGACGCATTATATTTTTTGTTATCAACGCGACACGCTCGCGCGTGGTTGCGGCCAAGAAGAAGGAGCCCTTGCAGGCAAGGGCTGGCGGACAGGCTGCACGGCAGAGCCGTGCATTTCCCATCAAATCACCAAAATCTGTAAAGAACGCTTTAAGCAGAGTGCGCGGGATCATTTCCCGGGGAGCATTTCGGCGCGACTGCGGCCTCATCGACTAGTCCAGCGCGGGGCCTGGATACTTCAGCATCCTTGCAAGTAGTTCAACAATGATTGAACTGCGTAGAGCGAGCGCGGCCACGGATTTCGGGCAGGACGCTGTTCCCGTCACATTCCGCTTCGGCGTTAACGTCTTACTGACCCTGCGGAACGAAACTGACGGCACGATTCGCCGTCAGTTAGAGTTCCCAATGGGCCAGATCCTCCAGTTCCGCTTACCCGTACAGCCGCTCACCATGCCGGAACCGCTGGACATCGACCTTCTGACGGCCGTCGACGTCGCGCTGCGCGACCTTGCCGAGATCACCCAGTACATCACCCTCCCCTCGGCACGGGACCAGGCGGAAGCCTGCCGCTTGATGCTGCAGGATGCCTATGACGCGGCGACGGCCACCGGCTGAAACGCCGGCGGGGGGCTCTCTCAGGCCCGAACCTCGAAGACCATGTTGAACGGGGTCTCGGTCGCACGTCGGAAATGCGAGAATCCGGCATCGAGCACAACCTTGCGAAGGCGCATCTCGCCGGCCTGGGCGCCAAGCCCGAGGCCCACCTCCTGAGACAGGGAGGCCGGCGTGCAGATCAACGTCGAGGCGCCATAATAGATCCGGCCTACCGGGTTGAGATTGTCCTTCAGGCTATCATGCGCAAAGGGCTCGACGATCATCCAGGTGCCGTTCGGGCCCAAGGTCTCCTTGACGTGCCTGCCTGCACCGACGGGATCGCCCATGTCGTGCAGGCAGTCGAACATGGCGACGAGATCCCAGGACCGACCTGGAAAGTCCTTCGCGCTGGCCTGTGCGAAGAACACGCGTTCGGCGACACCGGCTTCCTCCGCCGCGACGCGCGCGCGTTCTATCGAGGGCCCGTGATAGTCGAAGCCCGTAAAGGTGGACTTGGGATAGGCCAAGGCCATCAGAATGGTCGAAGCGCCATGGCCGCAGCCGACATCGGCAACGACGGCGCCCTCCTCCAGGCGCTCCTGCACGCCGTCCAGTGCCGGGAGCCAGTCTGCCACAAGGTGGCTGTTGTACCCGGGCCGGAAGAAGCGCTCGGTGCCGCGAAACAGGCAGTTGCTGTGCTCATGCCAGCCTAAGCCCTTGCCGGTCCGGAACGCTTCCGCAACCTTGGGTTCATCGATCCACATCGACTGGACGATTTCGAAGGCGCCCGCGAAAAAGGCGGGACTGTCGTCCTCGGCGAAGACCATCGCCTGTTCCGCGGTCAGGCTGAAGCGGTCTTCGCCCTCGTCATAGGCCACATAGCCGGCGGCCGCCTGCGCTGACAGCCACTCCCGCAAATAGCGTTCCTTCAAGCCGGTCCTTTGCGCGAGCATCTGCGGGCTGACGGGCTCTCCATCCGCCATCGCCTTGAAGAGCCCAAGTCTGTCCCCGAGCACAACAAGCGCGCCCGAAACGGAGGCGCCGACATCGCCCACGAGATTGCCGATCAGGGCGTCAAGTTTTTGCATATCGGGTTCACGCATCACGTCCTCCCGGTCGAGCGAACTCATCCGGCATCGACGGACGAGTCCCGTTCCAAGTTGGGTTGAGCAGAAGAAGGCCCGAGAGCGCAGATTCTGCGCTATCCGTGGCAATTTCAGGACTGGCCCAGCCTTCGAACTGCGCCGGCGCCCGGCTCGAACCCGATCTGGAACAGTGAGTTGCCCCACCGAGAAACCTGCGATGGAGCCATGCCGCACGGCAACAAATCCGCCTGCACCGACAAGCAAAGGCGCGAGGCCAGGCGCACGAATGAGAGCGGCGGCGGCAACAAGACCTGTTCGGGCCGGAGCATACCGATTGCGAGCGGCCGCACCAAAGGCCGGACCCCGAACGCTCGGCCCCGGCCAGGAGGACGGCCGAGACCCGCAGGAAGAAGGCGTCCCGAACTCCTGGCCGTCATCGCCAAGAGGCCGCGACGCAATCCAGCACCGGGGGCGCTGGATTGCCGAGCGCGCTTAGCCGCCGATATTGAAGGCTGCCAGCGCCGCCATGTTAACGATGTCGGAATCCTTGGCGCCGAGCGGCACGATCTGCACCGGCTTGTCGAGACCGACGATCAGCGGACCGATCACGGTCGAGCCTCCGAGTTCCTGCAGCATCTTGGTCGAGATCGACGCCGAGTGGAACGCCGGCATGACAAGCACATTGGCCGGCGCGGTCAGGCGACAGAACGGGTACTGGCTCATCACGTCGCGATTGAGCGCGACATCGGCCGCCATCTCGCCGTCATATTCGAAATCGACGCGCTGCCCATCGAGGATCTTGACCGCCTCGCGCACCTTCTCGGAGCGCTCGCCCGCCGGATGGCCGAAGGTCGAAAAAGCGAGCATTGCAACCTTCGGCTCATAGCCGAGACGCCGCGCCACACCTGCTGCCTCGATGGCGATTTCAGACAGTTCCCGCGCCGAAGGCATCTCCGTGATCGCCGTGTCGGCGACAAGCACCGTGCGGCCGCGAGAGATCACGACGGAGACGCCGATCAGCCGGTGCCCCGGCTTGTCGTCGATGACACGCCGGACCTCCTCCAGGGCGATCGAGTAGTTGCGGGTGACGCCCGTCACCATCGCGTCGGCATCGCCGAGCGCCACCATCGCAGCAGCGAAATGGTTGCGATCCTGGTTGATCAGGCGCTGGCAGTCGCGGAACAGGTAGCCATGCCGCTGCAGGCGCTCATAGACATACTGGGCATAGGCGGTGTTTCGATGCGAGAGCCGCGCGTTCTGGATCTCGATGCCCTTGGCTTCAAGGTCGACACCGAGGAAGGTCGCGGTTTCGCTGATCCGGTCCTCGCGGCCGACCAGAATGGCGTGGCCCAGTCCTTGATTGACGAAGGAGGTCGCGGCGCGAATGACCTGCTCCTCCTCGCCCTCGGCGAAGACGACGCGCTTGGGGTAGCGGCGAACCCGCTCAAAGATGCGGTTCAGCGTGCCCGCGACCGGATCGCGCCGCGCCGAGAGCTGCGCCTTGTAGGCGCCGGTATCGACAATCGGTTTGCCGGCAACGCCTGTTTCCATCGCGGCCTTGGCGACAGCCATCGGCACGACATGGATCAGACGCGGATCGAACGGGACCGGGATGATATAGTCCTTGCCGTAGCGCGGGCGCGCACCCTGGTAGGCGGCTGCCACCTCGTCCGGCACATCCTCGCGTGCGAGCGAGGCAAGAGCCTCGGCAGCGGCGATCTTCATCTCCATGTTGATCGTGGTGGCGCGGACATCGAGTGCGCCACGGAAGATGAAGGGAAAGCCGAGGACGTTGTTGACCTGGTTCGGATAATCCGAGCGACCCGTCGCCATGATGGCGTCGTCACGCACTGCTGCGACCTCTTCCGGCGTGATCTCCGGGTCGGGATTGGCCATGGCGAAGATGATCGGGTTCGGAGCCATGGAGCGAACCATGTCCGACGTCACCGCACCCTTCTGGCTGAGGCCGAAGAAGGCGTCGGCGCCCTCCATCGCCTGGGCGAGCGTGCGCCGGTCGGTGATGGCTGCATGCGCCGACTTCCACTGGTTCATGCCCTCCGTGCGGCCCTGATAGATCACGCCCTTGGTGTCGCAGAGGATGACGTTGTCGGGCTTGAAGCCCATCGCCTTGAGCAACTCGGTGCAGGCGATGGCGGCAGCGCCCGCGCCATTGACGACGAGCCTGGTCGTCTTGACGTCGCGGCCAGTCAGATCGAGCGCATTGATCAGGCCGGCGGCGGCGATGATCGCAGTGCCGTGCTGGTCGTCATGAAAGACCGGAATATCCATCAATTCGCGCAGGCGCTCTTCGATGATGAAGCATTCCGGCGCCTTGATGTCCTCGAGATTGATGCCGCCGAAAGACGGTCCGAGATAGCGCACCGCATTGATGAAGGCGTCGGCGTCTTCGGTGTCGACCTCGAGATCGATCGAGTCGACATCGGCGAAGCGCTTGAACAGCACCGCCTTGCCTTCCATCACCGGCTTGGAGGCAAGCGCGCCAAGATTGCCGAGACCGAGGATCGCCGTTCCGTTGGTGATCACCGCCACGAGATTCGAACGGGTGGTGTAGTCATAGGCCCGCGACGGATCTTCCGCGATCGCCAGCACCGGCACCGCAACGCCCGGCGAATAGGCCAGCGAGAGGTCTCGCTGGGTCGCCATCGGCTTGGTCGGCACGATCTCGAGCTTGCCCGGCCGCCCCTGCGAGTGGAACAGCAACGCCTCCTGATCGGTGAAGGTCGGGCGGGCGCGTTTGGTCGGCGGGCTATCGTTCATGCGACTGTTCTTTTTGTGAGCGTTTCCTGAAGGGTACCGACATTAGGTCAGCCGGCAGCCGCTCCACAAGGCGCGATTGCGGATCAGGGCTGATGACGATGACGCAAGAATGAAGGGCGGTCGCCGACTTCAGAGCCTGCCCCGAACGCTGCGGACGAAATCACCGACATAGCGATCGAGCGCAACCGTCTGCTCGCTGACCTGGCGCGCAGCCTCCACCACCTGAATGGCGCTCTCGCCGGTCATCCGGGCCTCGCCGCCGACGCTGCCGACACTCTCACTGACCGCATTGGTGCTGCCGGCGACAAGCACCGCGTCCGAGGCGATGCCGGAGACGATCCCGGCCTGCCGACCGACGACCTCGGCAATGGCGCTGGAGGTCTGCTCGATCGCGCTCATCGTGCCTTCGATCCGCGCGATCGCATCTGAAGCGGTGGAGGCGGCAGAGCGGATATCCTGCAGCGTGTCGGCGATGTCGCGCGTCGCCTTCTGCGTCTGCTCCGCAAGGTTCTTCACCTCCCCGGCAACGACGGCAAACCCGCGCCCTGCCGCCCCGGCACGCGCCGCCTCGATCGTGGCATTGAGCGCGAGCAGATTGGTCCGGGAGGCGATGTCCTCGATGAAGGCGAGCACGGAGCTGACCTTGTCGGCAGCCTCGGTGAGACCGGAAACATCGCGGCGCGTGGAGCGGACATAGCTTGCCGCCTCGCGCGCGGTGTCGTCGGCGTGCAAGGTCTGGCGCGTCAGCTCGCGGATCGAGGCATCGATCTCCTCGGCGGCGACCGCGACGCTGCCKACGCGCTGGGAGGCATTCTCGGCCTGGTGCGTCACATCGACGGCGCGCAGTGCCGTGCTATTGGCGTTCTCAGCCATCTGGCTCGCAGCCTGGTGCATATCGCGCACCGAAGCGCCAACCTGCCGCAAGGCCTGCCCCACGGTGACCTCGAGGTCACCGGCAAGTTCGGTCAAGGCTGCCTTGCGTTGTTCCTCCAGGGTCTGCTGGCGCGCTTCCAGAGTCTTCTCGTCGGTAATGTCGAGCAGGATGCCGTCCCAGACCACAGAGCCATCCGCCATCTTGCGCCGCGTCGATTCGCTGCGCAGCCAGACGATCGATCCGCCCGCGCCGCGGTAGCGCGCCTCAAAACGCCAGAGCGTGGCGGCCCCTTCCGGCGCCGCCCGCAGCTGCTCGAACCGCTCCCGGTCCTCGGGCAGCATCCTGCCGAGCCAGATCTCCGGGTCGCGCTCGACCTCTTCCCTGGCAATGCCAAGCGACTTGTCTATGGAGAAGGAGGCGAACCGATAGCTCGTCCCACCCGCGGGATGAAGGATGCGTTGATAGAGCGTGCCCGGCGCCCGCTGGATCAATGTCCGTAGCCTGTAGGAATTCTCGCGCCGCTCACGATCATTATTGATGACGAGGCCAACGAGCATCGTGCCCGCAGCACTGACGGCAATCATGGCCGGCACGGCCTCGCGGAGAAACCGCTCGGCGACAACCCAGCTCGGCATGAAGACCGCCGAGGCGAGCAGGCAACCGGCCCCGACCAGGCTCAGCGCCGCAAGATCGCGGAACGCCAGCGGGCGCCTGCGCCGACCCAGCCAGGCGGCGTAGGCGACACCGGCAAGGGCGTGCAGCACGATTCCCGCAACCCCGGTCGGCATACCGGCCCCGCCATTGGCGTAACGCATGGCGGCAAGCGAAACAGCAGTGACAGCGGCGGCCAGGGGCCCTCCAACCGGCCCGGCCAGAATGGCGAAGACATTGCGGGAATCAATGGCGATGCCGGGCTGGAGCACAAAGGGATGCGCCATGCTGAGTAGGCCGCCGATCGAAAACAGGACTCCGACACAGCATTGGCGCAGCCAGGGCCGCCCCTCGATCAACGGGGCCGCAATGGTCAGGATCAACGCCGCAAGCAGCAGGAACGAAAGGCTTTCGACGAGACTGATCAGAAGCAGCATGAACGGGCCTTGGGCCGGAATGATGAAATGACCGTGCTTTCAATTGTTGAAAGTCTCGCTAACGGATGGCGGCGCGCGTGGTTTTTGATAGCGTCCGCCAGCCATGCGCCGCGACATTCCAGAATCCCCGAGCCTTACCGAAGCAGCGAGTTCAGTCCCGAAGGCTGCGGCCGCGGTCGACGCCGGCCGCGTCACGCCGATGATGGCGCAATATGTCGAGATCAAAGCGGCCAATCCCGATTGCCTGCTGTTCTACCGGATGGGCGATTTCTACGAGCTGTTCTTCCGGGACGCCGAGATCGCCTCGCGCACGCTCGGCATCGTGCTGACCAAGCGCGGCAAGCATCTCGGTGAGGACATCCCGATGTGCGGTGTGCCGGTCGACCGCGCCGATGACTATCTCCAGCGCCTGATCGCCGCCGGACACCGTGTCGCCGTCTGCGAGCAGACCGAAGACCCCGCTGAAGCCAAGAAGCGCGGCGGCAAATCCGTGGTCCAGCGTGACGTCGTGCGACTGGTGACGCCCGGCACCATCACCGAAGAGCGATTGCTGGAACCCGGCCGCGCCAGCCTTCTGGTCGCGGTTGCACGCCGCAAGCTCAGCGATTCGAGCGCGCTCTACGGCCTCGCGTCGGTCGACATCTCGACAGGACGTTTCTCGGTCATGGAGGCCCCGCCGGAGCGGCTCGCCGTCGAGTTCGCCCGGCTTGAGCCGCGCGAGATCGTTTGCCCGGAGGCGATCCACGACGACCCCGAGCTGAAGGAATTCTGGCGCGAACTCACAGTGCCGGTGACCCCACTGGCTCGCGAGGGCCTCGATGCGGCTTCGGCCGAGCGCCGACTCAAGGAGTTCTTCGGCGTAGCCACTCTGGATGCCTTCGGCGCCTTCAGCCGCGCCGAGATTGCAGCCGCAGGCGCAGCGCTGGCCTATGTCGAGCGGACCCAGTTCGGCGCGCGCCCACCCCTGTCGCCACCCGTACGCGATTCCGGCAGCGCGACCATGCTGATCGACGCTGCGACACGCGCCAATCTCGAGCTGACGCGCACGCTTTCGGGCGAGCGAACCGGCAGCCTTCTCTCCAGCATCGACCGGACGGTGACCCCCGGCGGAGCGCGGCTGCTGGCGGAGCGGCTTGCCGGGCCGTTGACCGAGCCGGCGGCGATCGCCATGCGGCACGACGCCGTCGAGGCGCTGCTGAACGATGCGCCCCTGCGCGAGACCCTGCGCGGAGAGCTCGACCACGTGCCGGATATCGCCCGCGCCCTCGCCCGGCTCTCGCTCGATCGCGGCGGTCCGCGCGACCTGGCGGCGCTGGGCGCAGGCCTGAGTGCGGCACGGGTGATCGCGCAGTCGCTCGCCGACCAAGACACTCTGCCGGAAGCCCTGACCCAGGCCGCCCGAACGCTGGCCGCAACCGACCCGGCCCTGCCCGCCCGGTTGACCGAGGCGCTGGCCGACGATCTGCCGCTCAACCGCCGCGACGGACGCTTCGTGCGCGACGGCTATGACCCGGCCCTCGACGAACTCAGGCTGCTCCAGGTCGATTCGCGAAAGGTCATTGCCCAGCTCCAGGCGCGCTATGCGGCCGAAACCGGCTGCCGCACCCTGCGGATCAAGCATAATTCCATGCTCGGCTATTTCGTCGAGGTGCCGCAGGCCGCCGGCGAGGACTTCCTGAGGGAGCCCTGGCGCGCCACCTTCGTCCACCGTCAGACCATGTCGGACGCGATGCGCTTCTCCTCGGTCGAGCTCGGCGAGCTCGAATCGAAGATCGCCTCAGCCGCCGACCGCGCGCTGAAGCTCGAACTCTCAGTCTTCGCCTCGCTCAATGCCGCCGTTCTCGACGAAGCCGAGCCCGTGAAGGCGGCGGCGCTCGCTCTCGCCGAGATCGATGTTGCCGCAGCCCTTGCGGCACTCGCGGCCAACGAAAACTGGACGAGGCCCCTCGTCGATGACGGCGCCGATTTCACCATCAAGGGGGGGCGCCACCCGGTTGTCGAAGCCGCACTGAAGCGCGACGGAAAACCCTTCGTCGCCAATGACAGCGAGCTCTCGGCTCTTGGCGGAGCCGGCACCGGCGGACGCATCTGCCTCATCACCGGCCCGAACATGGCGGGTAAATCGACTTTCCTGCGGCAGAACGCACTGATCGCCGTGCTGGCGCAGATGGGCTCCTATGTGCCCGCCGCCAGCGCCCATATCGGCATTGTCGACCGGCTGTTCTCACGCGTCGGCGCCGCCKACGATCTCGCCAGGGGGCGCTCGACCTTCATGGTCGAAATGGTCGAGACCGCCGCGATCCTGAATCAGGCCGGGCCGCGCGCGCTCGTCATTCTCGACGAGATCGGCCGCGGCACGGCGACCTTCGACGGCCTGTCGATCGCCTGGGCCGCCATCGAGAACCTGCACGAGATCAATCGCTGCCGGTCGTTGTTCGCGACTCATTATCACGAGCTGACAGCGCTTGGAGACCGGCTGGCCCGCGTCACCAATGCCACTGTGCGCGTGACAGAGTGGAATGGCGAGGTCGTCTTTCTGCATGAGGTCGTGCCCGGTGCCGCCGACCGCTCCTATGGCATCCAGGTCGCCAAGCTTGCCGGCCTGCCGCCGGCCGTGGTCGAGCGGGCCCGCGCCATTCTCGGAGAGCTGGAGAAGACGGAGCGCGAGAAGCCTGTCGCCTCGCTCGTCGATGATCTGCCGCTCTTTGCGGCGCCGGCCCGGCCTCCTGCACCAGTTGCGGCGGCCGAACCTGGCCCGGACGTATTGCGCGAAGCGCTCGCCGCGCTCGATCTCGACGAGATGACGCCACGCGCTGCGCTTGACGCACTCTATCGGCTGAAAGCGCTGGATTAAAGCATCAGCCCGAAAAGTGGATTGCGATTTTCGGTAAAACCGATGCGAACACAAAGACTTAGATCATCGGACCGGATACGATTTCCGCTCCGATGATCTAAGCGCCAGCAATCCGCCGGATGCTGGTGATGGCGCCGAAGCTCTTGTCTAGGATCCGGTCGCGAGCGGTGCGCAACGGCTCGCGATGGACCGTCATCGTATAGCCATTGGCGTGCAGCAGCGTCTCGGCATCGGTCATGATGCCGACATGCCCCTTCCAGAAAACGAGGTCCCCGCGCTTCAGGCCGAGGAGGCTCTCGTCGAAGGCGATTGGCTCGCCTATCGCCGCTTCCAGCATGTCGGAATCACGCGGCGAGGCGATCCTGGCCGCAGCCAGAGCCAACTGAGTAAGGCCGGAGCAATCGAGACCGAGGCTTGTCTTGCCGCCCCAGAGATAGGGGACATGCTCGAAGCGCTCGGCAACGGCGACGAAATCGGTCTCGCCCTCGCTGAATTCCGCGAGATGCGTGCGCCAGACATGGCCGCCATCCGCGAGTACGAGAAAATTGCCGCTCTCGCCAGCAACGGCCAGGCCGGCACCCAGAGACAGCGCGGCAAGCGGCGGCAGTTTGATCGAGGCTCCGGGATAGACGAAGGTCCGCAATGCACGAACGCAGTGCGTCGGCGCGGGCACATCGGCACGCAGCGCATCGTCCGGCAAATAGCCGACATAGCCATCAGCGCCGAGCTGGCCCCAGGCCCAGCCCTCATGCTGCTCGTAAACCTGCACGACCTCGCCCGCGAGTGCCTCGGTATCGAGCGGGGCATCGGGACGCGGCTCACGCCGAACCGGTGCGGAAGGGGCAACGACGCGCATGGTGACGGGATCGGCAAAGGCGCGCGCCTCGACCTGGCCGATCAGATGCCGGGCGGCGAGGTCAGGGCGGGCCGGGGTCAGGCGACGGTCGAGAATCGTGTTCATGCGGGCACCATAGCCGGAGCCTGCTCATGAGCGAAGACGCCTTTGCTCAGCCCGGCCCGAGATCACGCGCCCGTTGCACCACCAGGTCGGCAAGCCGTTCGACAGCGAGGGCCCCCGCCACGGTCCGCTGGATCACGACATTGCGCCGGTCGAACTCGTCGCGCCTGCGCGTGACGAGGCCGAGCTTGCCCATCGTGTCGAGCGCGCGGGTAATCACGGGCTTGGTGACGCCGAGCTGCTGAGCAAGGCCGCGCACGGTATGCGGTGGCAACTCGAGATAGATCGTCAGCAGGATCGCGGTCTGGCGGGCCGAGAGGTCCGCCTGACCGTCATGCACCAGATCGAGATGCACCTGCCGCCAGAGCCTGAGCGCCTGCGAAGGCCTGATCTCCAACGCCATGACTGATACGAACCCCGATCGTTACGGGTCCGTATCATTATCGCGCCAAGCTGCGGCTGCAATCGCTCTCGTCGAACAGACTTAACCGCCGACTATCGATGGCATGCCGCGCGGAGATCGCCGGGCTTCATCCCTGGACCTTCGGATAGAGCTGCTTGACCAATGCATAGGTCAAACGCGCGGCTTGGCATTCGCCGCCCTCGGGGCGGCCGGGCTTCGACGATGGGTTCCAGGCATAGATATCGAAATGCGCGTAGGACTGTGTCTTCTCGACGAAACGATTGAGGAAGAGCGCAGCCGTGACGGAGCCGGCAAACGAGCCCCCGGAGACGTGGTTGACGTCGGCGATCTTGGAATCGAGCAGCCCGTCATAGGGCGGCCAGAGCGGCATGCGCCAGACCGGGTCGTTTACCGCCTGCCCCAACCGGGAGATTTCGACCGCGAGCCCTTCATCATGGGTGTAGAAGGGTGGCAGCTCGGGACCGAGCGCAACGCGGGCGGCACCGGTCAGCGTCGCATAGTCGATCAGCAGCTCCGGGGCTTCCTCATCCGCCAAGGCCAACGCATCGGCCAGGATGAGCCGGCCTTCGGCGTCGGTGTTGCCGATTTCGACCGTCAGCCCCTTGCGGCTCCGGAGCACATCGCCCGGGCGGAACGATGCACCGGAAACGGCATTCTCGACGGCGGGCACAAGGAGGCGCAGCCGTACCGGAAGCTTCGCCTGCATGATCATGCGCGCAGCGGCAGCCGCGGCCGCGGCACCGCCCATGTCCTTCTTCATCAGCAGCATGCCGGCATCTGTCTTGAGGTTGAGCCCGCCCGTATCGAACGCCACCCCCTTGCCGACGAGCGTCACCTTGGGATCGGCCGGATTGCCCCAGACAAGGTCGATCAGGCGCGGAGCGCGCGGCGACGCCCGGCCCACGGCATGGATCATCGGAAAGTTGTGCTCGAGCAGATCGTCCCCGACCTGGCTGGTGACGCTCGCACCAAGATCCTGCCCGAGCTGACGGATCGCGGCCTCGATCTCAGCGGGCCCCATGTCGCTTGCCGGCGTATTGACGAGATCGCGGGCAAAGGCGACCGCCTCGGCGAGCGCGCTCAGCTCCACACCATCCACGCCCTCGGGCAATACCAACCGAGCGCGGACCGGCTGCGGCTTGCGGTAGCGCTCGAAACGATAGGACTGGAGCAGCCAACCCAGCGCCGCAAGGCCGAAATCATCGATCTCGCCCTCCAGACGATAATCGCCCTCCGGCAGGACCGCGGCGAGCCGGCCGGGAGCAAATGGGTCGCGTCGGCGCGCCGATGCCCCCTCGACACCAAGGAGCACCGCGCTGACAGCGCCCAGCCCATCCGGCAGCACGACATGCTGCCCGGGACGCGCGGCGAAGCCATGGGCCTTCGCAAAGCGCGCGGCCTCCGGCGCGAGGCGCTCAATGAGTGCCGGCCAGCCCGCCTTCGAGACGAGATGAACCGGGACGGCGGACGGTGCAGTGGCAAGAAGCAGGCTGTGCACGGCTGAAGGAACCTGTTCGAGAGGGCGATCGATGAGGTCAGTTAAGGAACCATTAGGGTTAACGTTTTACCACCGGACGGACCAGTTCTCTCTCGTGGCAAGGCAATCTGGCCCATGTCCCGCTGCTTCTCCGCAGTCCCGTTTTCTTCGTCTGCGGCCTCCCGCGGCAGGCTGTTGGCCGCCGTCTGCCTTGCCTCGCTCGCCTTGGCCGGCTGCCAAAGCCGCGGCGGGATCGGCGACATTACCGGCTCCATCGGCCGCTCCGCCCCGACCCAGCCACGCGGGCCAGCCGAATGGCGCACTGAGGCCGACCAATGGGGCAAGCGCTACGACGCGAACCAGAAGGACCGGAACTCCGCCTTCTATTACGCCCGTGCGCTGCGGGCGCTCGACCAGAACGCCCAGGCTCTCGCCGTTCTGCAGAACGCTGTCCTGATACACAACGACGATCGCGAGATGCTCGGTGCCTATGGCCGTTCGCTGGCCGATAACGGCCGCTACAAGGAGGCGGACGAGGTACTCTCGCGTGCCCATTCGCCCGAGCGTCCGGACTGGCGCATCCTGTCGGCGCAGGGCACCGTCGCCGACCAGCTTGGCGAACATGCCCGCGCCCAGCAGATCTATGAGACTGCCCTCAAGCTCGCTCCCGGCGAGCCCACGGTGATGTCCAATCTCGGCCTGTCGCTCGCACTATCGAAGCGCCTGCCGGAGGCCGAGCGCGTGCTGCGCGATGCTGCAAACTCAAATCGTGCTGACGCACGAATCCGGCAGAATCTCGTGCTGGTGCTCGGCCTGCAGGGCAGGTTTGGCGAAGCGGAAACGCTTGCACAGCAGGACCAGAGCCCGGCCGAAGCAGCGGCGACCATCGCCTATCTCAAGCGCAGCGTGAGCCAGCCCAATAGCTGGAACATGCTCAAGGGCGGCGGCAGCAAGGCAAAGACAGCGGCATCAGCGCAGCCTGAGCAAGCGGATCGGTCTATCCCACAGGGATAGCCCGCCGGTCACCTCGGCGGGGCGTCCAACCACGAGCCTATGAGCCGCCGGGAGGAATCTGCAGCATCCGCCGCGTGTCATTGCCCAGCGCCAATATGCGCGTGGCGGCTCGCCGGTCGAACGGACGAGGCTATTTCAGCCCCATCACCTGAATGATCGCCGGGACCATGATCACGACGAAGAGCACAGGCAGGAAGAACAGGATCATCGGAACCGTCAGCATTGGCGGCAGGGCCGCAGCCTTCTTCTCCGCTGCCGACATGCGCTGGTCGCGGCTTTCCTGTGCCAACGTGCGCAGCGCAGTACCGAGCGGCGTGCCGTAGCGCTCAGCCTGAACCAGTGCGGTCGAGACCGACTTCACTCCCTCGAGCCCGGTGCGGACCGCAAGGTTCTCATAGGCCTGGCGTCTTTCGGCGAGGTAGGAGAGCTCAGCCGTGCAGAGCGCAAATTCCTCGGCGAGAGGAACCGACTGGCCGCCAATCTCGTTCGAGACCTTGCGAAAAGCATGTTCGATCGACATGCCCGCCTCGACACAGATCAGCAACAGGTCGAGCGCATCGGGAAAGGCCTGCCGCATCGACGCCTGACGCTTCGAGATCTGGTTTGAGAGAAAGATCTCCGGTGCCTTGATGCCAAGATAGGCTCCGCCGATCCCCATGCCGAACCGGATCAGGGGCGGCTGGCCAAAATCCTTGATAAAGAAGACGTAGAAGAGCGTGAACAGGAAGAGACCGATCGGCGTCACCAGACGGAAGAACAGGAAGCCAATCTCGGCCTGTGGGCCGCGATAACCTGCCATTGCAAGTTGCTTCTTCGCCGTTTCAGTCCCGAGCCAGTCGCCCAGCTTGAACTGATCGACAATGCGCCGCATGAACGCCTTGGGTTCCTGGCGCAGCGAGACCTTGTCCTTCTGCCGATTCAGGCGGTCCCGCTCGCGCGCCCGGATCTTGTCGCGCTCGACCGCAACATTCTTCATGCGCTTGTTGAGGTCGTTGCCCTCGACCAAAGGCATCGCCAACGTCAGGACCGTCGCGGCTGCGGCGACGGCGGCGAGCAACGCGACCAGGAACTGGCTGTCAGCGAGCTTGTCGGCGATGAGGGCAATCATTCCCGCAGCCTCAAATGTCGAAATTGATCATCTTGCGCATCGTCATGACGCCGATCAGCATCCAGACGCCACAGGCGACGAGCGCGACCTTGCCGATCTGGGTGAGCCAAAGAAGCTCGATATATCTGGGGGCGGTCAGGTATACGAGGGTCGCAACAACCGGCGGCAAGGAGCCGATAATCGCTGCCGAGGCCTTTGCCTCCATCGACACCGCCTGGATCTTGTCGCGCATCTTGCGACGTTCGCGAATGACCTTCGACAGATTGCCGAGGGTCTCCGCGAGATTGCCACCCGTCTTCTGCTGGATCGCCAGCACGATGCCGAAGAAATTGGCCTCGGCGCAGGGCATACGCTCGAAGAGTTTGGCGGCAGCCTCGGTCAGCGGCAACCCCAGTGTCTGACTTTCGATGATCAGCCGGAATTCCGTCCGGACGGGCTCGACGGCTTCAGCAGCGATGATCCGCAGGCAGTCGTTGAGCGGCAAGCCTGACTTGATGCCGCGCACGATGATGTCGAGCGCATTCGGAAATTCGTTGCCGAACTTCTTCAGTCGCTTCGTCCGGGCCCGCGACAGAAGCCAGCGCGGCAGGCCGAAGCCGCCAATGAACAGACCGGCCAGCAGCAGCAGCAGATTGGCCGTTGCCAGGAAAAACAGAAAGCCGACGACCACGCCAGATACGGCGCTGATGATGTAGAACTTGCGGCGATCCCAACTCAGCCCCGCCTGCAGCAGTAGGAGTTCGAGCGTGACCTTGTTACGGGCGTTCTCGCGGGTTTCGATGTCCTTGAGGCTCTGGGCGATCTGGCCGCGCTTCTGCCGCGCCTGGGCTTCGCGATCAACCGTCCGGACAGCGACCGGGGCTGCGAATTCCTTGCGGCGCTTCTCCACCCGGGTCTGTCCGCTCAACGACGGATAGAACAGCGCGTAGACTACGCCGCCTGCCGCAAAGGTCGCCAACACGACAACCGCAATGACACTCAGATCCATGGCTCAGATCCGCCCATAGCCGCGATCACGCAGCATTGGCTTCGTCCTGGACGGCGAGTTGATCGATCGCCGTGGCAAGCCGCTGCTCCTCACCGAAATAGCGGGCGCGCTCCCAGAAGCGCGGCCGACCGATGCCGGTCGAGCGGTGCCGCCCGATCAGCTTGCCCGCCGCATCCTCGCCGAGCACCTCATAATTCATCAGGTCCTGGGTGATGATGACGTCGCCCTCCATCCCCATCACCTCGGTGATATGGGTGATCCGGCGCGAGCCGTCGCGCATGCGCTGGGCCTGAATGACGACATCGACCGAGGAGCAGATCATCTCCCGCAATGTCTTCGAAGGCAGGCTGAACCCACCCATGGTGATCATGGATTCGATACGGCTCAGGCATTCGCGCGGCGTATTGGCGTGGAGCGTCCCCATCGATCCGTCATGGCCGGTATTCATTGCCTGCAGCAGGTCGAACGCCTCCGGGCCACGCACCTCGCCAACGATGATCCGCTCGGGCCGCATGCGCAGGCAGTTCTTGACGAGGTCTCGCATGGTGACCGCGCCGGTGCCCTCGAGATTGGGAGGACGCGTCTCGAGGCGCACGACATGCGGCTGCTGGAGCTGCAGTTCGGCGGCGTCCTCGCAGGTGATGACCCGCTCGTCATGCTCGATGTAGTTGGTCAGGCAGTTCAGCAGAGTGGTCTTGCCGGAGCCCGTACCGCCGGAAATCACGATGTTGCAGCGCACCTTGCCGATGATCTTGAGGATTTCCGCACCAGGCGGAGAGATCGCGCCAAAGCGGACAAGCTGATCCAGCGTCAGCTTGTCCTTCTTGAACTTGCGGATGGTGAGGGCGGGGCCGTCGATCGCCAGTGGCGGCGCGATCACGTTGACGCGAGAACCGTCGGCAAGGCGAGCGTCGCAGATCGGAGAGGACTCGTCGACACGCCGGCCAACCTGGCTGACGATGCGCTGACAGATGTTCATCAGCTGCGCGTTGTCGCGAAAACGGATGTTGGTCAGCTGGATCTTGCCGCCGGTCTCGATGAAGGTGCGCGAGGCTCCGTTCACCATGATATCGGCGATATCGTCCCGCGCCAGCAGCGGCTCCAGCGGGCCGTAGCCGAGCACGTCGTTGCAGATATCGTCGAGCAGTTCTTCCTGCTCGGCGATGGAGAGCACGACGTTCTTGAGCGAGATGATCTCGTTGATGATGTCGCGGATTTCCTCCCGCGCCGATTCACCATCGAGCTTCGCGAGCTGAGAGAGGTCGATCGCCTCGATCAGCGCCCCGAAGATCATGCTCTTCATCTGATAATAATCGTCGGACTTCGGTGTTTCGACCGGAGCCACGGGCACTGCCGGCACCTGGCGACGCATATCGGGCAAGGGCGCGGACGGTTCGAGCAGGCGCGCAGCCGAAGCCGGGCCCGAGACCTTCGCATTCAGCGGCTGCGTCGTCGCAGCGTTCGAGGATCGCTTTCCGAACATGTCACCCCCCCTTCGCGCCACGATGCGGCCGGCGGGCCGGTCGCAGCGAGCAGGCAACAGCGCACAAAACCTTCACGGCTCAGGCCCTGCGACGCTTGAGCTTGGCGACCAACGGCTCAAGCAGGCTGCGCTTTCCGCGCCTAGCCTCACCGCGGCCGGTCAGGGTGCTGGCAATATGAATGAAGGCCTCGTTGATCTTGCCGCCGGCCTGGACCTCCGCAACCATCTGCCCGTTATTTGCAGCCGTGCCGAAGACCTGCGCGTCGAAGGGAATCGCGACGAGCACCTCGACACCCAAGGCMTTGGCGAATTCCCCCGCGTCGATCTCGGGCCGCTTGGGCAAGCCGACCTGATTGAGCACCAGACGCGGCGGCGAATCATTCGGGCGGCTGGCCCGAGCCAGATCGATCAGGTTCTTGGCGTTCCGCAGCGAGGCGAGTTCGGGTCCGGCAACAATCATGACCTCGTCTGCACCGATCAGGCAGCGCCTGACCCAGCCGCTCCAGAGATGCGGCACATCGAGAACCACGCAGGGTACGCTGGCGCGCAACAGATCGAAGAGCTGCTCGAACGCGTCCTCCTGCAAGTCGAGTGTCCGATCCAGCATCGCCGGCGCCGCCAGTAAGGCGAGATTGTCGCTGCAGCGCGAGAGCAGTCGATCAAGCATGTTGGCATCAAGCCGCTCAGGCGCGAACACCGCCTCCGCGATGCCCTGCGGGGGATCCTGATTGAAATCGAGCCCCGCCGTGCCGAAAGCGATGTCGAGATCGACGATCACGGTCGATGCGTCGAGATTACGCGCCATCGCCCAGGCGACGTTATGCGCCACTGTCGAGGCCCCGACCCCGCCCTTGGCGCCCATGACGGCGACGATGCGCCCGAGATTGCGAGCGCCGGGCGCGACATAGAGCTCGGACAGGGTGCGCAGGATGTCGAGCGGCTCGAGCGGAGCGATCAGGTAATCGCTGACACCACGGCGGATCAGATCACGGTAGAGCTGGACATCGTTGACATGCCCGATGACGATAACTTTCGTGCCGGCATCACAGCTCTGGGCCAGGGCATCGAGATGGCCGACGAGCGTGGAACCGTCGGACACTGTTTCGAGCACGATGACATTGGGCGTGGGCGCGGTGCGGAACGCCTCGACTGCGGCCGCGGGTCCCCCCATCTGGACGCGCGAATGGGTTTTCTCCATGCGCCGGTCAGTGGTCGCAGTCTGCATGGCAGCAGCGATGGCAGGTGTTTCGCAAAAGGCCTGCAGCGTGATTCGCGGCAGCGGCGCGATGACCTCGTCACCGGCACTGCTCGCCGTCTGGGCTTCGAAATTCTGCGCCGGATCCATCAGCGGCCTCCGACCGACTGGTTGATCTGCGGCGTTTCCTGCCGGTACTGGGTCGAGGGGTCCTTGCCCTCGCGCAGCTTGCCAATCGCGTTCATGCGCTTGACGATATCGGCGCGGCCCTCGGTTCGGCCGCGGACGAGGTCGATCGGATCGGCGACCTGCGCCGCCAATGTGGCCTGGCTGGAACAGCCGAAATTCCAGAGCGGCTCGTTCGCCATATCCAGTTTCCAGTCGGAGACGCCCGCATCCTGCGTCCATTGTCCGCAGGAATGCGGCAGGCCCGCCTGTAGCGAGGCAAATGTCAGGCGAATGGGCGAGGCGAGGTTCGGGTCCGCGATCGGATAGGTCCTGACCGAGAGTGATCCGGGCGGCACGCCGCCTTGCGCCAGGGCCCTGCGGATCGCTTCGAGCGTGCCATGGGTTGCCATCTCCCGGCCACCGCCGGTTGGCACCTGGGCGACGAGTCCGCCACGCCCACTGCGCCGATAGTCCGCGGCGAAACTGGTGACGTCCTCGGCCTGACGGCGATCGAGGCCCGCACCGGCCCGCACGATGAAGACATCAAGCGAACGTGGCGCGTCTCGCAGCACGATCGGGTGCCGCTCGCGCAGATCGCTGGCGCTGATCGACCCAGTTGTGTCGGTCTTCGACGCGCAGGCTCCAAGAGCAACGCCGGCGGCCAGAACGGCGGCCAGAGGCCAGTGGCCCATCCGCTGCTGTCCTCGATCTGTCATGGCCCGAGCCATCCCTTGCACGTTCATGAGAGCACCCTCAGTCGGCAATGAAGCCGACCCGGCCCCTATAGGCCTGGGGCAACGGCCCGCTATTGGTGCCATAGATCTTGTTCAGCCGGCCAAGCAGCACGGCCTGCGCATCATGGGCATCGACGAAGCCGTCATCCGGGCGCTGGACCTGGTTCGGCTCCATCGGCTTGGCGATATAGGGCGTGACCGTAATCATCAGCTCGGTCTCCTCGCGCTGGTAGTCGCGCGAGCGGAAGAGCACGCCGATCACCGGCAGGTTCATCAGCCCGGGGAAGCCGTTAATCGACTGCTTCGAGACGCGCTGGATCAACCCGGCCGTCGCGAGGGTCCCACCCGATGGCAGTTCGACAGTGGTGTCGGACTTGCGCACCCGGAAAGCGGGGGCGTTCACCGATTCGCGGGTATTGGTGCCGCGCGCTGCATTGCTCGTATTGCTGAGCCGGAGCTGGTTCTCGAAATCGAGTTCCGTGACTTCGGTGGCAATGCGCATGCTGATCTTGTTGTCGGACAGGACAATCGGAGTGAAGTTCAAGGAAACGCCGACCGGCTTATAGACGATGCCGAGCGTGCAGATGCCTGCTGCATCGCAGGTGTAGCCGTTGGGCACGGGGACATCGCCACCGGCCGTGAATTTGGCGCTCTCCCCGGAAATCGCCGTGACCATGGGTTCCGCCAGAACACGGGCGAGGCCCGCGCGCTCAAGCGCACGCAAGGTGAAATTGGTTGAGTTCCCGATTCCGGCTCCGATCGCCGTCGCCGCCAGGGACTGCGGTTGCAGGGGAAGCGGGTTCTCGATCGACGGGGTGATCGAGAAATTGCCGAGCTTCCATTCGCCGGACGAGTTGATGCCAAGCTGCTTGATCGCCTTGCGCGAAACCTCGGAGATCACGACCTTGACCATCACCTGATCGCGATCGCGGATCGTCAAAGAGTTGATCACGGCGCCCTTGGACGAGGAGAAGATGCCGGAGGCTGTCCCGACGAAGGCGTTCGCGATGTCGACTGCCTGGGTCGCTTCCGACGCATTGGCGACGTTGCCGAGCAGGAGGATGGAGTTGCCGGCTGGCTTGACCTCGATCTGGGCCCTGGGCATCGCCGCACGCAGCGTCTGGCGCAGCACGTTGAGATCCCGCCCGACTTCGATCTCAAGCGCGGAAATCTGGCGGCCCTCGGAATCGATCACGAACATCGAGGTCGAACCATCGGCGATGCCGATGATGAAAAGCTTGCGCGCCGAGCGCACGACCGCGTTGGCGACCTTGGGGTTGGCGACGAAGACTTCCTTGGCGTCACGCGGCAATTCGACGATCAGTGAACGACCGATCGAGAGCGAGAGCTTGCGGGCAATGGCATGCTCGCTGGAGCCGACATTCAGAACCGGGGCAGGCCCGGTCGACTGGGCCATGGCCGGCAGACCGAGCAGCATTGCCAGCGCCGACCCCGCGACGGAGAGAAAAATGCGCTTGGGTATCATGGCTTCACGCTTTTGCTGGTGACGCCGTAGCGCACGAGGGTCAGGCCGCCTTCGGTGTCCGGGCGCCCGGCATCGCCAGCGTCCTTGAGACTGCGCAATGCAAGCGAAAGCGTGCCGTTGCGCTGCGCCTGAGCGACGATCTCTACCTGACGCGGTTCGAGTTCGAGCGTCGCCGTCTCGCCGATGACGACCTTCTCGCCGTTGCGTTCCTGGATATTCTGACCGATCGCCAGCACCCGGACATTGGTCAGGATCGTTTCGCTGATGAAGCTCTCGGCGCCGCTGTTCGCGTTGCCGCCGCCTCCCTCCTGGTGGGTGCGGATGACGTCGACCCGGTCGTTCGGCAGGATGAAGCCACCCGCCGTATTGGCTCCGCGGCTATCGGTACCGATCGCGGTTGCCCTTTTGCCCGCCGGCAGAACTGCCGAGAGGAATCCGGTACCGTCGGTCTTGATCAGCTTCTCGCGGCGGATCGGTTCGCCACCCGAGACCGCGAAGCGCGCCAACTGCCCGGCCAATTCCGTTTCGGCCTCGGGCGCCTCGGTCCTGCGGATGACCCCCGCCGGAACACTGTCAGCCGGCCAGTCGATCCAGCGCATATCGCCGGCAGCCAGCGTATTGCCAACCGGGATATCGGCAGCCGCGACCAGCACCGGAACCGTCGGTGCCGGCTCATAGCGTGTCACCGGTGCCGGCGTCGCCTTGGGGCGTTGGATCAGCAATGCTGCGCCAAGCCCCGCCACGAGCGCGACGACCAGGATGATGATACGGGCAGGACTCATGAACGCCGATCCTCAGCCAAGCTGCGTTGGCTCTCGGAGAGGATCGTGACCCGGGATTCGTCAAATTATGGTTAACCCGGCGTAACTTTCATCATCCGCCCAGGTTCTGGACTTCGGTAACGGGGCCGTCTCAGTCAACTGGATTTTGGCGCAGATCATCGTTCGGCCGCTCTGATCGCGCGGTCGCGTGGCGATCCACATTGGCCGACACCGTCCAGCCTGGCTGGCTACGCGGCCTCGCCCTGAGATCTCCCCGG
>NZ_JBFTKP010000035.1:0-63161 GCF_056396005.1 Allobosea sp. 05T439
TATGGCGGCATGCGTTTCGGGGCGGTCTCGCTGCGGGCCGGCGCGGCCTATGCGTGGAGTGATCTCGACGTGACCCGCCGGGTGACACTGCCCGGGATCTCCGATGTGCTGCGCTTCGATGGCCGCAGCGCGACCGCCCAGGCCTTCGCCGAGATCGGCTACGCCCTGCCCTACGGGCCGGTCTCGTTCGAGCCCTTCGCGCAGATCGCAGCCGTCACGGTCCGCACCAGCCGCGACGCCGAGACAGGTGGCCCGACCGCACTGCAGGTACTCGGCCGGGATCAGCGCCTCGGCTTCTCGACGCTCGGCCTGCGGGCCGAGATGCAGCTCGGCGCGACGCCGCTGCTGGCCCGCGGCATGCTCGGCTGGCGCCATGCCTTTGGCGACACGACGCCCGCAGCCAAGCTCGCCTTCCTCGGCGCAGCAACGCCGTTTCAGACTTACGCCGCCCCGCTTGCCCGCAACGCCCTGGTGGCCGAGGCCGGCCTCGCCTGGCGCGCAACCGCGACCACCACGCTCGGCGTCAGCTACAGCGCCGCGATCAGCGACAAGGCCCTGGCGCCGTGATCTCGGCAGGCTTGGCTGCCTCGCTACCAGCGGTGACGAGGCGGGCTATCCAAATCTCGCCATCCGAATAATAGGGATCGCCCTCAGCGTTGCGGCCAGTCAGCGTCGGGCCAATGCCCTTCATCTGATCGATGCCGACCACCATGCGAGCTCTGTTCAGCCCCTCGATCAGCCTCTTGCGCTCTTCGTCGATAGCGGGGGCAATGCGGTGTGTAACCTGTCCGGTGTCGCGGCTGAGCGTGACCCCGCTGTCAAATGTTGCCGAGCCGAGCCAGACAGGACGCGTATCAGTTCCGTTTGCAAGCGCCTGCCAGAGCCGCACATGCTCACGACGATCGGCACTGCCGCCCGCGGGCCTTTCAAACGCCAGGTCCTCGCGTCGTCCTTCGAAGTAGAGAGGGCTGACCGGCGCGGTCTTGTAGGGCCTGTCGAGCAGGACGCTCCCGATGATTTCCAGGCTGGTCCGCAGGGTGACCGGATCGGCGGGATACCAACTGGCCGCATGAAACGCACGCACGACATCGTCACGCGTTCCGATCAGGCCGACATTGATCGGATCGCCCGGGATGCCCTGCGCATTCGCGGTCAACATCGTCCGTGTTGACAGCTCCGGCTCTCGCTCGATGCGCGTCCAGACCGCGGGCAGAATGAGATAGCTGACGCCGAGATAGAGAATGAGGGTCGCAGCAAGGAGCTTCACAGCTCGCCGCTTCCTTCGCCTCTCCGTCGTCGGTTCGGTCATAGGGGCACCGGACATCGTCTCGGCCTGGATTTCCAGGTCATCATCCGACGGTTCATGACCGGAGGGAAGAATGATACGAAAGCCGGGCTGGGATTGTTGACTGGGATCAGGGAGCCCGAACCGGATCGGCGACGATTACGCCATGCTTGACGACAAGGTCGACATGGCTCTTCGCTTCGGCCGCCATCCCCAATCACGGCGGTCGAGGGCGCTAGAAAGCCGTTGCAGCTTCGCCGAAGGTCAGTGAATACCGGACAGCGGGCTTTGCTGAATGCGGCGCGGCCCCCCGCTGCTTCAATCCAATCTTCTCCGCAACCCGCAGGGAACCGAGATTCTCGCGGTCGATCTCCGCAACAACCTCCGAGAGCTTCAGCACCTCGAAGGCGTGGGTCAGAACGGGTCGCGCGGCTTCCGTGGCCAATCCTTGACCCCAGAACCGCTGGCGAAGCCGCCAGCCAATCTCGATGTCCGGTCCGACTGCGTCGACGGGAATCAAGAGCACCCATCCGACGAAAACGGCAGGCTCCTGGCGCAGCACGATCGTCCAGTAGCCCATGCCTGGCAGCCACGGGCCGGACGTCCGATTCTCGATGAATTCCCGGTGGGCGGATGGGTCGGACCATGGACCGCTGACGAAGCGGGTGACCTCCGGCTCACGATCCATGAAGAAGCAATCATTGGTGTCGGCCAGCGTACGCGGACGAAGCAAGAGTCGTTCGGTCTCGAAGGTGTTGCAGGCACCGGCGCCGGTAACGATCATGTCGTGAGGCATCCCGCAGTCCGGTTCCGTACATTGGCCGCCCGCGTGGCCAGCGTAACTTCGCCTTCTCCCATAGCGCGACCGCCTTTGGCTTGCCATTGCGAACTGCCCCATGGAAAAGCCGGTGCGATGATGACGACGACTGACCAGACCATCGAGATTACGGCGCTGAGCGAACGGCCACATTTCCGCGAGGCGGTGTCCGACCGGATCTGGAAGGCATGGTGGCGCGACGAGGGATACCTCCTCGAGCAGATCGACGACCGCGTTCGGCAAAGCCTCGGACCCGAAATCATCCCGGCTGCGCTTGTCGCTGCCGCGGGCGAACGGTTTCTCGGAACGGTGTCGTTGATCGACAACGATATGGACGAACGGCCCGGGTACAGCCCCTGGATTGCGGCGCTGTGGGTCGATCCCGCGCATCGCCGACGGGGCGTAGGAGCGGCACTGGTGCGGGCCGCGGCGGCAAGGGCCTTCGAGGCGGGCTTTCCAACGGTCTATCTCTGCGCGACGCCTGACAACACGCCCTTCTACTTTCCCCTGGGCTGGCAACAGATCGAGGCGAATGTCGCGGGCCTGAACATCCTCTCGCTCTCACGATAAGGCCGGGCGCCAGGGCCCCTCTCCCCCTTCGGAGGTTGATCGCGCTCAGAGGCGATCTGGCTGATCTGCACTCAAAGCGGGACTCCATCAGGCGTGCTCCCGTCCCGTCCAGCGAGATCGGGAGCTTGCATGCCTCCGCAAAGAAAAAGCCCGACCAGATGGCCGGGCTTCCCGAAACTCAATGCTATCTGCCCGCATCGCGCCGCTATGAGGCGGCGCGGCAGCAGGCCGGGTATCACTTAGCGGCCGGGGTGACCTTGGCGACGATGCCTTCGAACGGCTTGTAGGCGTCCTTGGCCAGGGCGCTGTAGAGCTCGCCCATCTTGGTCATCTGGGCAACGGCGCCCTCGAACGAGGTCTTGATGAAGTCGGCCTGGATCTCAAGCGCCTTGTCGAGCGTCTTGACGCCAGCCAGCTTCTCGATGGCGGCAGTGCCGGCCTCGAAGGACTTCTTGGCATAGTCGGTGGCTTCGACGGCAATGGTCTGCACGCCCTTCGAGGTGACGCCGAAGGCCTTCAGAGCCGCATCAACGTTATCCTTGGAAGCCTTCTGGATCGTCTCGAACTGCTGGATCATTCTTCCCACAACGCGTTAGCGTTGCCTCCTTGCTGGCGAGCCCGTAGGCCCTGTTTCCACGCCCCAAGGCCTGATGAAACTGTTCACCACCGGGGACTTCCTGTATATTGTGCAGCGCAACATAAAAGTCAAGGCCGCGCTGCAATGCATCAAACGCTAGGTAATGCCATTCCGCCCGGAGCCCATCCGGGAGCGGGATCGGATCACGATCTTTCGCCGTTTAACGGCTCCGTAACCCCATCATCCTAACCTTCCCAACTGTGTCCTTCGCGCCACGTCGCCAGACGCCGCGGAGACCGGGGAACAGTAGTACTGGGTTGAGGCGGGTTGCATGAGTTCTGGTAGCGTTGGTTCCCGGCGCGTGCGTCTTCGCGCACTTGTCGGACTGATCGGTGTTGTCGCCGTCGCGCTCAGCGTGGCCGCGTCCCCTGCCGAGGCCGCACGCAAGAAGCGGCGCCATGTGGGCGGTGGCTATACACCGCCCTATGCGGCGATGGTCGTCGACGTGAAGAGCGGTCGCACGCTGCACGCGGCGAATGAGGATGCCCCGCGCATCCCCGCCTCCCTCACCAAGGTCATGACGCTCTATCTGCTGTTCGAGCAGCTCGAGCGCGGCCGCTTCAACATGAACTCCGAGCTGACGGTCTCGTCCTACGCGGCACGTCAGGCGCCTTCCAAGATCGGCTTCGCGCCCGGCGAGACGATCGAGGTGCGCGACGCGATCATGGCGCTGATCACCAAATCGGCCAATGACGTCGCCATGGCGGTCGCGGAGAATGTCGGCGGTTCCGAGGACGAATTCGCACGGATGATGACGGCGCGCGCCCGCTCGCTCGGCATGAGCCGGACCAGCTTCTACAATCCGCATGGCCTACCGCATAATCCGCCGAACCTGACGACGGMGCGCGATCTCACCATTCTCGCCCGCGCGATCCAGGAACGCTTCCCGCGCTATTACCCGATGTTCTCGACCCGCGTGTTCAACTATGCGGGCGGCGCCTACCGCAACCACAACAAGCTGCTCGGCCGCGTCGAGGGCGTGGACGGCATCAAGACCGGCTACACCAACGCTTCGGGCTTCAACCTGATGACTTCGGCCAAGTCGGACGGTCGCCAGATCGTCTCGGTCGTGCTCGGCGGCCGCTCCGGCGCCAGCCGCGACAAGATCATGGCCGACCTGGTCGCCGCCAATCTGCCGCGCGCCGCGGCCGGCGGGCGGTCCGCCCCGATGGTCGCCGAGGCCGAGCCGGCGCAGGAGCGTCCGCATCAGGCGACCCAGGTTGCCGCGGCTCCCGTCCAGCATGCGGCCGCCAGCGAGCCCGCGCCAAGGCCGGTGCCGCGTCCGCGCGTCGAGAGCGAGCCGGAAGTCCCGGCGGCTGCCCGCGCCTATGCCGCAACCACCACCACACCGATCGCGCCGCCGCGCCCGATCAATCTCGGCGCTCAGCCGCTGCCGCTCTCCGGTATGCGTCCGGTCACCGCGACGACGACGCCCTCGGCCATGCGCTGGTCGATCGGCGCCCCGCCGGTTGATGGCAAGATCCTGCGCCCACCGGCGAATGTCGATGTCACCTCGTCGATTGCAAAGGTTGCCGAACCTGAAGAAAAGCCCGTCGCCCGGGCTCCCGAGCCCGCCAAGGTCGAACTGCGCCAGCCTGAAGTCGCCCCGGCCATCGCCCAGGCCAAAGCTCCCTCTGCCGGCACCACGACGCTCGCCAAGGCCCAGGACAGCAACAAGGCGAGCGATGCGCGCAGCGGTTCAACCGCGATCCCATCCGGCAAATGGGTGATCCAGCTCGGCGCCACCGATGACGAAGCCAAGGCCAAGGATATCCTGGCCAAGGCCCGCGCCAAGGCCGCAGGCCCGCTCGCCGAGGCATCCCCCTTCACCGAGAAGGTCGAGAAGGGCGGCACCACGCTCTTCCGCGCCCGCTTCGCCGGCTTCGAGGATCCGAAGGACGCTCAGAACGCCTGCGCCAAGCTCAAGCGCGACGGCTTCTCCTGCTTCGCGATCCGCGGCTGAACGAACTGGGAAAGGACCTCAGCCATGTCGTTCCAGCCCGGAATCTCACTTCAGCAGAGCATCCTTGGCCTGATTGACGCGAGCAGCAAGCCCGCTGGTGCCTCCGGCGTCCGGGTGGATCCGCTTCATCAGGGCTCGATGGGCCTCGCGGACCGCCTCCTCGCCCGCCCCAGGCTGAAGCCCCAGGATCTCGTAGGCCTCCTGTTGCGTCATCGCGCCCGGGCGCGTCGCGCCGCCCTGCCCCGCGTCGCGGTGACCATCAGCGTGTTCACGCCAGCCGGGCGTCCGGCGGTCGAGATAAGCCTCTAGCAGCCGCGCTCCCTCCGGGTCCTGCGCCAGGCAGTCCCGCATCAGACGGGCGATCTCGTCGAGGCTCAGCGCATCGAGATCGCGGCCGGCGAAAGCGCCGGCCTTGACCTTGCCGGTCATGCCGCCGCTGTCATGGTCGAGTTCCATCTCCAGCAATGTCGACGAGACGCGCGAGCGCGCGCCCGGTGTCTCCCGGGCCCCGCCGCTCCAGGGAAAGCGCATTCCGCCGGGCCCATAGGCACTCCAGCCGAGGAGCCAGGCTCCGATACCGCCGACGAAGATCGCCATGTCGAGCCGGCCTCGCAGCATCATGAGAGCCGCCACGCCAAGCGAGAGAACGCCACCCAGCGTCTTCAGCGCCTTCGCCAGCAGTTGCGGATTGGCCCCGGTGAAGAGCTTCGAAACCCACCAGAGCAGGATCACGACGGCGATGCCGTAGAGCAGCGTCACCGACGGCCTCCATCCATGGCGGCGAGCAGGCCCTTCACGGCGGGGCTCGCACCGGCAAGCTTCAGCATCGCCTCGCGTCCTCCGCTGGCATAGGCGGCAGCGCCGCGCAGCAGATCGAGCAGCGAGCCCGGCGCAGTCGCGTCGAAACGCGCATAGGCGCCACCGGTCAGCCGCGCGATGGAGGCGAAGGCAGCGCTTGCCGCAGGATCGCCCCCCTCCTGGAACATGAAGCCGCGAATGCCGCGCAGGCCGAGTTCGCCGGCAAGGGTGGCAAGCGTGTCGACATCCTCCTCCATCGCATCGCCGACGAAGACGAAGGCGCGCACCGGCACTGCCCTGGCCTCGTCGCGGACGTGCCTGAGCACACGCGAGATCTGGGTCTGCCCGCCTTCGCAGGCAATTTGCGTCATCAGCCCGGTCAGGCGGCGCGGTTCGCCGATCCAGCCCGAGGCGCGGCATTCGGCAAAGCCGCGGAAATAGACGAGTTGCACAGCGAGCCCGCCGGAGCCGGCCGCGACCTCGAACATTCTTGCCTGCAGGGAGCAGGCGAGGTCCCAGGTCGGCTGACGGCTCATCGTGGCGTCGAGCGCGAAGACGAGCCGACCGGCCTGCCCGGTCGCAAGCGGTGCGAGCTGCTTGGCGGCGCCGAGGAACCTGTCGATCTCTCCCGGCGCGGAATGGCCGGCCTGTGGCGCATTGGGCGAAACGCCCGCCGCCTTGCCTACAGCCTTGTCGGTCTCTCGCGTCATCAGGGTCCCGGGCGCATCACGCTGCCAAACTCGAATCCAAACCTGATATTGGCCATCGCTCCGGCATTTGCTACCCGTCTCCGGCCGATGGAGAGAGAACCGATGACGCAGGTGGCGGTGGTGGAGACGGTCCGGGACCTGCGCCGGGCGGTGGCGGGCTGGCACGCAGCGGGCGAAAGGGTCGCCTTGGTGCCGACCATGGGCGCCCTGCATGAGGGCCATATCGCGCTGGTGAAGCTGGCGCAGCAGCATGCGCGCCGCGTTGTCGTCTCGATCTTCGTCAATCCGACCCAGTTCGCCCCGCACGAAGACTTCAAGAAATATCCCCGCACATTCGACACCGACCGCAGCCTGCTGGAAGCGGCGCAGGCGGACGCGATCTTCTTCCCCTCGGTCGAGGAGATGTACCCRGCGGGCTTCGCCAGCCGCGTGCTGCTGCTCGGCCCGGCCGCCGTCGGCCTCGACGATCGCTTCCGCCCGACGCATTTCGAGGGTGTCGCAACGATTTGCTGCAAGCTGTTTACCCAGAGCCGGGCTGATTGCGCCGTCTTCGGCGAGAAGGACTACCAGCAGCTCAAGGTGGTGACGCGGATGGCGGCGGACCTCGATCTCGGCATCGAGATCATCCCCGCGCCGACCCATCGCGAGCCGGATGGCCTCGCGATGTCCTCACGCAACCGCTACCTCTCCCCTGAGGAACGCGCGCTGGCGCCCGTGCTCCACCATGTCATGCAAAACCTTGCCATGCGCATCCGCAACGAGGACCCGCTCTTCCAGGCGGTCGGCCAGGCGCAAAGCGAGATCATCACCGCCGGGTTCGAGCTCGACTATCTCGAGGCCCGCCACGCCGAGACGCTGGCCCCGGTCACCGGCCTGGCCGACGGCCCGATCAGGCTGCTGGTGGCGGCGCGCCTCGGCGGAACGAGGCTGATCGACAATATTTCCGTGTGACGGGCTAACCCGGACCCCGAGCAGCCCTTGGGGGCGCAGCCGGCCGCTCCGCGAGAGAACGCCAGCCTAGAGCAGTCCCAACCCAGCCAGTTCGCGCCGCATCTCTTCGGGCATCTCGGCAAGGTCGCCGCCATGCTGGCCGATGTCACGCGGGGCGTCCTTGGGCTGCAGGTAGCGCCAGCCCTGGAAGGGACGGAACGGCCGGGGCTCGACCGGGATCACCACCGGCTCCATCACCAGATGGCAGCGCCCGATCCCCTCGCCATCGGTAAAAGGCCGGATATCCGTCAGTCGCTGGCGCGCCGAGATCTGCCCCTTGATCACCCAGTAGAGCGAGCCGCCATCGACGATCTCCTCGATGCGCTTGGGCACCATGCGGGTGGTATGGGTCTGCTCTTCCCAGCGGCCGAGCCGGCGCATCAACGCCATCTGCTCCTCGACCCATTCCTCGAGATCGCGAATGGATTCGGCGCCGACGCAGAGTTTGAGCATGTGCAAGGCCATGGCCGCATATTAATCCCCCCTGGCGAACCGGGCCAGCGTTGCCGGAGTTTCTCCACAGAGGCTGGATCGCCCGCTCTCAGCCGTCTCCGGGCTCTGCTTGCGCTGACCCGGGATKACGACAGCCGAGAGACGCGATACCTCAGTACCGGGAGAAGGAGACCCAGAACATGCGTGGACTTGCCGGCAAGGCTATTCTCGTTACCGGAAGCACATCGGGCATCGGCTATGCGATGGCTGAGCGTCTCGTCGCCGAAGGCGCCAAAGTCCTGGTTCATGGCCAGGACGACGCACATGTGGCGGCCGCCTGCGCCAAGCTCGGAGCCTCCACGCAAGGCGCGGCTGGCGACCTCGCCGAGCCCGCCACCGCCCAGGTGCTCGTCGACGCCACCGTCGGGGCCTTTGGCCGCATCGACGGGCTGGTCAACAATGCCGGCATCTATCCACGCGGCGTCATCGGCGAGACCACGGCCGCCTTCTTCGACCATGTCTTCGCGATCAATACCCGCGCCCCGCTTCTGTGCGCCGAGGCGGCGATCGCCGCCTTCCGCCTGCAGAAATCCGGAGGCGCCATCGTCACTGTCGGTTCGATCAACGCGCTCTGCGGCCAGAGCGACCTGACGGTCTATTCCATGTCGAAGGGCGCATTGACGACGATGACGCGTAATCTCGCCGATGCGCTCGGGCAGGAACGCATCCGGGTCAACGCATTGAATGTTGGCTGGACCTTTACGGCGAACGAGGACGCGACCCAGCAGCGCGAGGGGCGCGAGCCGGGCTGGCAGAACCATGTTTCGCCGGTCTTCGCCCCGACGGGCCGGATCATGCAGCCCGACGAGATCGCCGCCCACACAGCGTTCTGGCTCTCCGACGACAGCGCGCCGGTCTCCGGCCAGATCTACGAGGTCGAGCAATATCCGCTGATCGGCCGCAACCGCACGCAGACGACCTGAGAGACCATGCCGGACTATGACTTCGCGCCCCATCTCGCACGCTGGGGCCTGGTGCCCGACGGCGTGCCGATCGTCACCCATAGCAGCCACCTTCTCCCTGTCAGGCATCGCGGCGCACCCGCCATGCTGAAGCTGCCGGAGGCGCCCGACGAGCGCCTCGGTTATTTGCCGCTGGAATACTGGGCTGGCGAGGGGGCGGCACGGCTGCTCGCCCGCAGCCCGACCGGCGACGCCATGCTGCTCGAACGCGCGACCGGCCAACGTTCGCTTTCGGCCATGGCTCGCAACAGCGCCGCTGCCGACGACGAGGCGACGGCGATCCTGTGCGAAGCGATCGCGGGATTGCACAAACCGCGCGGCCCGGCACCGGCCGGCCTCATTCCGCTCGAAACCTGGTTTGCCGACCTGTTTCCGATGGCCTCGCAGCGGGGCGGCATCCTGGCGCGCTCTGCTGCGGCGGCGACCGAATTGCTCCCGGCGCAGCGCGAGATCGTGCCGCTGCATGCCGATCTCCACCACGACAACGTGCTCGATTTCGAGTCGCGCGGCTGGCTCGCCATCGACCCGAAATGTGTGCTCGGCGACCGCGCCTTCGAGTACACGATCCTGTTCTGCGATCCCGATCTCTCGGACCCCGATCCGCCTGTCGCCATCGTCCCGGGGCGTTTCGAGCGTCGGCTGGAAATCGTTCTGGAGAAATCGGGGCTGGAACGCCGCCGCCTGCTGAGCTGGCTCCTGGCCTGGTGCGGATTGTCGGCCGCCTGGTTCCTCGGCGACGACGACCCGCTTGCAGAGATCAATCTTGCCGTCGCGGAAAAGGCTGCGGCGCTCCTCGATGAAACCTAGAGCCGGCCCAATTCTCGGCTGGCACAAGGCTATCCCGCTGAAGCGCGGCGGTGGCATCAACGATGGCGGGCCAGCAACGCTGGGATAACCGAAATCAGTTGGAGCCCTACTCTCCCAGCACCACGACCTTGGCGCCCTCGGCCACCTGTGCCCCCGGCTGACCGGCAACTTCAGTCACGGTGCCGTCGCGCGGAGCCGTCAGCACATGCTCCATCTTCATCGCCTCGACGATCGCGAGCCGCTGGCCCTTGGTGACCAGCTCGCCGGGCTGGACGAAGAGCGCGATCAGCTTGCCATGCATCGGCGCCTTGATGACGCCCCCAGACCCCGCGGCGGCGTCGAGATCGACCGCAAACGGATCGTAGAGCGAAACCGTCGTCTGCCGCCCGCGGTGCAGCGCGAACCAGACGCCCCGCTCGGCCTGCGCCAGCGTGATCTCGTGCTCGCCCTCATCGATCTCATGGCCAGGCAGGCTGACGCGCGCACCGTCTTCATGCCACTCGATCCGGGCATCGATCCGTTCGCCGTCGACTGAGAGCGGCAGGCCAAGCGGCTGGCGCGGCATCAGCGAGAAGGCATCGGGAACGACCCAGGGCGAAAGCGCCCCGCCCTCATGCGCCGCCGCTGCAACGAGGCCGGCCTCCTGGCGCTGCTCCTCGAGCTGCAGCGCGGCAGCAGCTACCGCAGCGGCATCAAGCGGCTGCGGCACGGCACCCAGCGCATCGAGATTACGATCGATGAAACCGGTATCGAATGGCCCCTGCCGGAAGCCCTCGGCCTCCGCGAGATGCTTGAGGAAGGCAAGGTTGGTGCGCGGCCCGGCGACGATCGTTTCGCCCAGCGCCTGCGCCAGTCGGTCGAGCGCCTCATTGCGATCGGCGCCATGGGCGATGACCTTGGCAATCATCGGATCGTAGAACGGCGTCACCGTGTCGCCGGCCTCGACGCCCGTATCGATGCGGATGCCTTCCCCCTCGGTGAACTGCAGCGCCCAGAGCTTGCCGGTCGACGGCAGGAACCCCTTTTCGGGATCCTCGGCATAGAGCCGCGCTTCGACGGCATGCCCATTCGCCTGCACATCGGACTGGGTGAAGCCGAGCGGCTCGCCGGCCGCCACCTTGAGCTGGAGCTCGACCAGATCGAGCCCCGTGATCGCCTCCGTGACCGGGTGCTCGACCTGCAGGCGCGTATTCATTTCCATGAAATAGAAGCGGTCGGCCCTCAGGCCTTCCCGCCCATCCGCAATGAACTCGACCGTGCCGGCGCCGACATAACCGACAGCGCGCGCCGCCTCGGTGGCTGCCTTGCCCATCGCCGCCCGGACCTCGGCGCTCATGCCCGGAGCCGGGGCCTCCTCGATCACCTTCTGGTGCCGGCGCTGCAGTGAGCAATCGCGTTCGTAGAGGTGGACGACATTGCCATGACTGTCGCCAAAGACCTGAATTTCGACATGGCGCGGCGAGAGCACGTATTTCTCCACCAGCACGCGGGCATCGCCGAAGGCGCTCTTGCCTTCACGCTGGGCGCTGGAGAGCGCGTCGGCGAAATCCTCTGGCCGATCGACCTTTTTCATGCCTTTGCCGCCGCCACCCGCGACCGCCTTGATCAGCACGGGATAGCCGATCACTTCGGCTTGCCCCGCGAGGAAGCCGACATCCTGTTCGGCGCCGTGATAGCCCGGGACCACCGGCACCTTCGCCTTCTCGACCAGCGCCTTGGCTGCATCCTTCAAGCCCATGGCGCGAATGGCCGAGGCCGGCGGACCGACGAAGACGATGCCGGCAGCGGTGCAGGCATCGGCGAAATCGGCATTCTCGGAGAGGAAGCCGTAGCCCGGATGGATGCAGGCAGCATTCGCCTGCCTGGCAACGGCCAGGATCTTCTCGGCGTCGAGATAGCTTTCGCGGGCCGGCGCAGGACCGATCCGATAGGCCTCGTCCGCCATCTCTACGAAGAGCGCATCCTCATCGGCGTCGGAATGGACCGCGATGGTGCGCAGGCCCAGGCGCCTGGCTGTCCGGATGACGCGGCAAGCGATCTCGCCGCGATTGGCGATCAGGATGGAAGGCAGTTTCTCGGCGATCGTCATGGGCCGCGTCCTTTGAACGTCTGCCCCGTTATAGCAATCCGCACGGCGATGTCTGCGCGCCATTGCGCATCTGCGGATGCGCGGCTCGTCGCGCTTACGCCTCCTCCCCGCTTTGGGAGGAGGCGCAGCCGACTGACCGATCGCGAGGCAACAGAGCAGCCCTTTCGATAGCTTCGTTGCGCTCCAAGGGAAGACCCGCCTAACTCAGCACTCCGAGTCGGCGGCCGAGTTTCAGCGTGACCGTAGCTCCGACCAGCAGCGCCACACCAAAGATCCAGCCGGAGACTGCGCCTGCCGATACGCCCGAGAGCAGCGTGCCGACCGTGCAGCCAAGCCCGACCAGTGTTCCCCAACCGAGGAGCACGCCACCCAGAATCCCACGCAGGATCTGTGGCGGACGCGGCAGGCTCGGCCTGAACTCGCCCGAAGCGAGCGCAGCGCAGAAGGACGCCAGCACAAGGCCGATGACGAACAGACCGTTCGGCGTCAGCAAGGCGTCACGGATCACCGTGGCGCAGCCGCGAAAGCTGTCGAGGCCTTCCAGCCGCTCCGGCAGCAGGTCGAAAGCGTTCGCCACCTGCCGTGAGCGCGAGCCGAGTTCGGCCGTGACGCCGAGCGGGCTCAGCCGCAGATAGGCTGCTATGCCGACGAGGCCGAGGAAGAGACCGCCGAGCCAGGACGGCCAGCGCGCGACGAAGACCTGATGCAAAGGGGCTTGTGACTCCGCTTCGGTCCCGCCGATCGGCCGCCCTACCCGCAACAGCACGAGCGCCAGCGCGGCCAGCGCGCCAAGGCCACCGAGCAGCGCGCCGGCATAGCCGAGATGGCGCGGCAGCCAGAGCACCGCGGATTCCGAGATGCTGAGCAGGTAGAGTTCGTTCCAGCTCAGGAAACCGAACCCGAAGCCAAGCCCGGCCCCGATCAGCGCGAAGGGCGCGGTCGGCKAGCCTTCGCCCAGTCTGTACCAATGGGCACTGATGCAGGAGCCGGAGATCGCCATGCCGGCGCCGAAAGCCAGGCCCGCCAGAACCAGTACAGGACCGACCGGACCGATATGGGCCGTCGGCGGCAGCCGTGCCCCCGACGGGTCGGGCAGCCAGGCTCCGAAGATCAGGGTATAGCCGACGATGCCGACCGCAAGCGCAGTCAGGATACCGAGCAGACCGCGCGGGTCGCGCCGGTCGAGCCAGTCCCGCCAGATGCAGAGGAAGCAGAAGCGGGAGCGCTGCAGCACGAAACCGAAGACCGCGCCGAGGATCAGCGAGAGCTGCAGTTGCGGTGCCGGGTCGCCATGGGTTCCGACGAGATGGATCGCCCCGGCGAGCACCAGGACGACGGCCGTCGCGGCCACGAAGCGCGCAGGCGGGAACTGCAGCTCATCGGCAGCAATCCCGCCCGAGGCGGCTTCGCGCGCCCGCTGATAATCGAGCGCGCCAGTGTCGTCGGACATGCTCATGGATGCTGCCCGGGCAGACTCGCCAGCCTGGCGCTCACTTGCCGCTCCAGACCGTGCCCGCCGGGTTATTGATCGGCAGGCCGACGACATTGCCGTACTCAGTCCAGGAACCGTCATAATTGGCGACCTGGTAGCCAAGCAGGCGCGACAGGATGAACCAGCTATGGCTCGATCGCTCGCCGATCCGGCAGGTCGTGATGATCGGCTTCGAGCCGTCGATGCCGATCTCGGCATAGAGCTTCCTCAGCTCCTCGACCGGCTTGATCGTGCCATCAGCCTGGTTGACTGCGCGTGCCCAGGGCAGGTTGACGGAGCCTGGGATATGGCCGGCGCGGAGCGCCAGTTCCTGGAACCCAGCCGGTGCGATGATCTTGCCCGAGAACTCGTCGGGCGAGCGGATGTCGAGGATGCGGGCATCGGACTTCCTTTCGACGACATTCACGACATCCGTCAGCCGCGCGCGCAGCGTGCGGTTGGGTTGGGAGACGGTGAAGCCCGACGCCTTGACCGGTGCCGGACTGGTCGCGACCGGGCGCTTCTCCAGCTCCCATTTCTTGCGGCCACCATCGAGCAGCTTCACGTTGTCGCGCAGGCCGTAGATGTCGAACACCCAGGCGCCCCAGGCGGCGAACCAGTTGTTGCTGTCGCCGTAGAGAACGACCGTCGTATCCTTGTCGAGGCCGAGCTTGCGGGCCAGCGCCTGGAATTTCTCAGGTGTCGCGATATCCCGTGACACGGTCTCGACCAGATCGGTGTGCCAGACGACGTTCTGCGCCCCCGGGATATGGCCGCGTTCATAGAGCCCAGGCTCGACGCTGACCTCGACGATCCGAAGCGTCGGATTCGCGAGGTTCTGCTCGAGCCATTCGGTCGTCACCAGCGGACCGCCATTCGCCCAGGCAGCCCCGATCGATGCGAGCCCCCCCAGCACCGAACCGAGCACCCATCCCAGTCGCGTCTTCCCAGCCATATCGCCTCAACTCCGTCCATTTGATCGAGAAATCGGGAGGGAGATCGTCGCCGCCAGGGCCGCGCAAGAACAGCCGAACAGGATTTTTTTGTTTGCCGGGTGCGGACAAGAACCGTCCCCCGGCGCCTGCCGTAGGGGAAGATCCTTCCGAAAGGCCCGTGTCAGGCTTCCGCTGGGAGGGTTTTGTCCTGCGGCACCCGGGCAGCTTTCCAGATCGCCCAGGTCGCCTGGAAGCAGATGCCGGCCACGATGAGGTCGAACAGATATTCCGGCCAGCGCACCGGGGCGACGCGGGCGACGAGACCAAGCAGCGCAAAGCCGGTGGTCGAGATCACGTCGTTGCGGCTGGAGAGCCAGGTCGCCTTGATCACCGGATTGGTCTCGCGGCGGAAGCGCCAGAGCAGCGCGACGATCAGGATGGCGATGACGATCGCGCTCGCCGCGGAGAAGCCGAGCGTCCAGATCTCGATCAGCCTTGGGCTGACAATCTTGTCCCAGAGGTCGTAGAGCGTGTGGATACCGGCGACCGCCATGACCGCCCCGATACCGAGCGCGGCCCAGCGCTCGGCCCGCTCGTCACGGCCGAAGACCAGCGCGGCGATGCCGTAGAGCAGGACGTCGTAGACCCAGTCGACGCCGTCCTTGAGCAGTTGGGCGTTGCCGATGCCGTGCGCCCAGAGCACGACATGGGCGGCGAACAGGAAAATGCCGAGCGCGATGCCCCAGATGGTCAGGCGATAGGCGCGGGCCATGCGTGCCTGCGCCTTGCTGTCATGGCCGGGCCCGCCCCGACCTTCCATGTCTTCAAACGGCGTGTTCGTCTCGAACGCGGACATGCAAGGCGCTCCTCAAGGCCGGCATCCCACTGTCCTGCAACGAGCTGGCGACGCAAGGCGTCATGACCGGGACAGGCCCAGCCGTGACGCCGAGAGATCAGCCGCGCCCGACCAGCGGCGCCTTGGTCGCCATCACGGTGACGAACAGCACATTGGCCTCGATCGGCAGGCTCGCCATGTGCAGAACCGTGGAGGCGACATGCGCCACGTCCATCACCGCCTCAACCTTGATCGAGCCGTCGGCCTGCGGCACGCCGGTCGTCATCTTCTGCGCCATCTCGGTCAGTGCATTGCCGATATCGACCTGGCCGACCGCGATGTCGTATTTGCGGCCGTCGAGCGATGCGGTCTTGGTCAGGCCGCTGATCGCGTGCTTGGTCGCGGTATAGGCGGCCGAGTTCGGGCGCGGCACCTGCGCCGAGATCGAGCCGTTGTTGATGATGCGACCGCCGCGCGGGCTCTGGTCCTTCATCTGCTTGAAGGCCTCCTGCGTGCAGAGGAACGGCCCGGTCAGGTTGGTGTCGACCACCGCCTGCCACTGCTCCAGCGAGAGATCCTCGAGCAGGATTCCGCCCGGTGCATTGACGCCGGCATTGTTGAACAGCACGTCGAGGCGGCCAAAAGTCTCCTTCGTCCTGGCAAAGAGGTTCTTCACGGAAGCCTGGTCGGTCACATCGGTCGAGACGGCGAGCGCCTGCGCGGCCGGGGCGCCCGAGAGCTTGATCGTCTCCTCCAGCGCGTCCACCCGACGCCCGGCGAGGACCGTGCGATACCCGTCCTTGAGGAAGGCGATCGCGACGGCGCGGCCGACGCCCGAACCCGCACCGGTGATGATGGCGACCTTGTTGTGCCCAGACATGCGTATCCTCGCGTTTCCCGTGATTTCAACCGTTTCAGGCGGCCGGACCATAACAGCGTATGCAGTATGCGGAACAGGGTTTGGCGCAAGCCCGTCCCCGCCCTTTCGCTTGCCAAGGCCCGCGGCTGACATAGTCTTGTAGCGAGGGAGGATGCATGATGACCAGCCTGAGCCGCCGCCGTTTCATCGCCACCGGAGCGGCAACGCTTGCAACTGCCCCCGCACTGGCCCAGCAGCCGGGCCACGAGCACCATGGCGGCGCCTATGAGCGGCTGAACCAGCCCGGCCGCATCGACCGGCCGGAACTTGCAAAGACGCAGAACGTCTTCGATTCCCCTGCCCCGAAGGCCGCCAACCCCGGCCGCTGGCAGGCGAAGGCGCCGCTGCCGATGCCGCGCTCGGAAATGGCCTGGGCGACGGCGCATGAGGGCAAGATGCACATCGTCGGGGGGTATGCCGAGCAGCGCGTCGACCGCCCCTATCACCATGTCTACGAGGCAGCCTCCGACCGCTGGAGCGATGCCGCTCCGTTGCCGCTAGGCGCCAACCATGTCGGCGTCGCCTTCCTGGACGGAAAGCTCTACGCGATCGGCGGCTTCCTGGAGCAGAATCGCAAGCCGCATCCGCGCTGCTTCGTCTATGATCCGGCGAGAGACAGATGGGCCGAGATCAGGTCCCTGCCGCGCCCCGTCGGCTCGGCGGCGATTGTTGGCCTGGGCGGTCGGTTGCATGTCATTGGCGGCGCCATCGGCGAGACGACCGACACCAAGAAGTCGATCGACTGGCACCTKACCTACGATCCCAAGGCCGACAACTGGGAGAACCGCGCGCCGTTGCCGACCGCCCGCGACCACACCGGCACGCTCGCCATCGCGCCCCTGATCCATGTCATCGGCGGCCGCGTCGACTCCTTCCACACCAATTCGAACCTGCACCACGCCTATGACCCGGCGACCGACAAATGGACGCCGCGCAATCCGCTGCCAACAGCCCGCTCCGGCCACGGCGCGGTGCTCTACCGCGGAAAGGTCTTCGTCATGGGCGGCGAAGGCACCAACCGCGTCTTCGGCCAGATGGAGGCCTATGACCCCGTTGGCGATGCCTGGGAGCAATACGCTCCAATGCCAACGCCCCGCCACGGGCTCGGCGCTGCACTGGTCGGAGACGCCATCCATGTCGCCGGCGGCGGCCCGATCATGGGCGGCGGCGTCCAGAGCGCCGTGCACGAGGCATTTGTGCTGGGCTGAGCCCCTGGCGGCCAGCGCTCCCGCCTCACATCCGGAAGACGCCGAAGCGGGTCTCCGGCACTTCGGCATTGAGACAGGCGGAGAAGGCCAGCGCCAGCACGCGGCGCGTCTCGGACGGAAGGATGATGCCATCGTCCCAGAGCCGCGCGGTGGCGTGATAGGGCGAGCCCTCATCCTCGTATTTCGCGCGGATCGGGGCCTTGAAGGCCTCTTCCTCCTCGGCCGACCAGGACTTGCCCTCAGCCTCGATATTGTCGCGGCGGACGGTCGCGAGCACGCTCGCCGCCTGCTCGCCGCCCATCACCGAGATACGGGAGTTGGGCCAGGTGAACAGGAAACGCGGTGAATAGGCGCGCCCGCACATGCCGTAATTGCCGGCGCCGAAGGAGCCGCCAACCAGTACGGTGATCTTCGGCACGCGGGCCGAGGCGACTGCCGTGACCAGCTTGGCGCCGTCCTTGGCAATGCCGCGCGTCTCGACATCGCGGCCGACCATGAAGCCGGTGATGTTCTGCAGGAAGAGCAGCGGAATGCGACGCTGGCAGCAGAGCTCGATGAAATGCGCGCCCTTCAGCGCGCTCTCCGAGAACAGGATGCCATTATTGGCGATGATGCCGACCGGCATGCCGTGGATGCGGGCAAAACCGGTGACCAGCGTCGTGCCGTAGAGTCGCTTGAACTCGTCAAATTCGGAGCCGTCGACGAGCCGGGCGATGACCTCGCGGATGTCGTATTGCTTCTTCAGGTCGGTCGGCACCACGGCCTCGAGCTCGGCGGGGTCGTAGAGTGGCTCCCTCGGCTCGGCGATGTCGATATCGGGACGCTTGACGCTGTTCAGGTTGGCAGCGATGCGGCGCGCAATCGCGAGCGCATGGGTGTCGTCGCCGGCATAATGGTCGGCGACGCCGGACAGCCTCGCATGGACATCGGCGCCGCCAAGGTCCTCGGCCGAGACAACCTCGCCGGTCGCCGCCTTCACCAGCGGCGGGCCACCCAGGAAGATCGTGCCCTGCCGGCGCACGATCACCGTCTCGTCCGACATCGCCGGCACATAGGCGCCGCCGGCCGTGCAGGAGCCCATGACGACGGCGATCTGCGGAATCCCCTCCGCCGAGAGCGTCGCCTGATTGTAGAAGATCCGGCCGAAATGCTCGCGATCGGGGAAGACATCGGTCTGGTGTGGCAGGTTGGCACCGCCGGAATCGACGAGGTAGACGCAAGGCAGCCGGTTCTCGCGTGCGATCTCCTGCGCCCGCAGATGCTTCTTCACCGTCATCGGGTAATAGGTGCCACCCTTGATGGTGGCGTCGTTGCAGACGACCATCACCTCGCGGCCGGCAACGCGACCGATCCCGGCGATCATGCCTGCGCCGTGGATCTCCTTGTCATACATCTCGAAGGCGGCCAGCGCCCCGATCTCGAGGAAGGGCGAGCCCGGATCGAGCAGGCGCAGCACCCGCTCCCGCGGCAGCAGTTTTCCACGAGCGGTATGGCGCTCCCGCGACTTGGCATTGCCGCCGAGCGCAGCGGCCGCGCGGTGCCGGGCCAGCTCGGCACGCAGGCCGTCCCAGGCCTCGGCGTTGGCGCGCGTCTCGGCCGAGTTGAGATCGACCTTGCTCTCGATGACCGCCACGGCACGCTCCCTTAAGCGAAGAAGTCCTCGCCGGGTTATGGCGCGCCACGCGAAAAACGCCAACCGGCGCGGATGCGCAGGGGCGCGAGCGCAAATCCGCCCGCTCTCAGCGCGCCACCGCAGGGGCAGCCACGGCGCCGATCGCGCCCCCCGCAACCGCTCCGATCGGCCCGCCGATAAGGGCCCCCGTGCCGGCGCCCGCAGCCGCGCCGGCGATGATCTTGTCGTTGGTGGTGCAGGCACCCAGCACGACCGCGCAGGCGGCCGCGAACATCACTGTCCGGATCATCTTCGTCCCCGTTTCCGATTCATCCCACCGCGGGAGGTTGGCCGGCTTTGGTCAACGGATGGTGAACGAAGGATGAAGAGCCTTAGTCGAGGCTCAGGCGAGAACGGTTGCCCCGAAGATCCTCTCGAACTCGGCACGCAGCATCGAATCGACCTCCGGAAGCGTCACCGGCAACCCGAGATCGACCAGCGAGGTCACGCCCTGGTCACTGACGCCGCAGGGCACGATTCCCCCGAAATGCGACAGCTCCGGCTCGACATTCAGCGAGATGCCGTGGAACGAAACCCAGCGCCGGACGCGGATGCCGATGGCGGCGATCTTGTCCTCGCTATCCGCTCCTTTCTCGGGCCGGCGCACCCAGACGCCGACACGGTCCTCGCGCCGCTCGCCGCGGACATTGAAGCGCTCAAGCGTGCCGATCAGCCAGGCTTCGAGGGCGGCAACGAATCGCCGGAGGTCGGGATCGCGACGCTTCAGGTCGAGCATGACATAGGCCACCCGCTGGCCGGGACCGTGATAAGTGAACTGCCCGCCCCTGCCGCTCTGATGCACCGGAAAGCGTTCGGGCTCGATCAGATCGGCCTCGCGGGCCGAGGTGCCGGCGGTATAAAGCGGCGGATGCTCGATGAGCCAGACGCGCTCGCGGGCCTTGCCGTCCGCGATCAGCGCCGCGCGCGCGTCCATCTCGGCGACAGCTTCGTCATAGCCGACAAGCCCCCCGGCATGGACCCATTCGACGGGCTCGGAGCCCGGCTGCGGCAGGAATGAAACCGCAAGCGTCTCACGTGTCTTCACGGTGCATTAACTCTGTTTGTTCAACGATCGCTAACCGGCTACCGCCTGTCGCCGGCAGGCTCATGCGCCGAAGCCGGCCGGCAGGCAAGTTTCGTTGGTTGAATTCGCAAGTAGGGTTTCGGAGGCAGGACTTGAAGGCCGATCTCGATCTCGTTTCGGTAGAGCTCACCGTGGTTCTGGGCTCGACTCAGATGCCGATCTACAAATTGCTGCGCATGGGCCGCGGTGCGATCATCGAGCTCAACGCCACCGAGAACGACGAAGTCCAGATTCTCGCCAACAATCACCCGTTCGCCCGCGGCAACGTCGTGGTCAGCGGTTCGCGCATCTCTGTCGAGATCACCGAGCTCCTGAAGCGCCCCACGGTCTTCAGCGCGCAGACCATTGCCGAGGCCGCCTGAAAAGGATTTCAAAGTTTTCCACACAACGAGCTTGTCGCGGCGGATTCGATTTGTTAGACCCGCGCCGCTCCGGAGTTCACCGCCTCACCGCGGTTTTCTCTTAKCCGCTGCGGTCATGGCGGAATTGGTAGACGCACTACCTTGAGGTGGTAGCGGGGAGACCCGTGGAGGTTCGAGTCCTCTTGACCGCACCAAATTCAGGCTGATGCCTTGAAACGGCGACCCTCGCGGGTCGCCGTTTTGGTTTTCGGCCCTGCCGGCCATGAAACGTGAGGTCGCCGCGGCGCGTTGCCAGCACAGTCCACGGCTGACACAAGAGGCCCTTCCCTCGAATCCAAGCCCTTTCCTCAAATCGTGGAGTCGGACCGATGGTCGAAGCCGAAAACGCTCCCGACGAATCCGCCACCCGCAGGATTCGCGACGAGGATGGCGCGATTGATCCCGCGCTGGTCGAACAGGTCTCGCAGGCCGTCCTGCTCTCGGACGTCACGACGTTGCGCGGCATCGTTGCCGACATGCACGAGGCCGATCTCGGCGCATTGCTGGAAGCCCTCGACGCCGACGAACGCCCGCGCCTGATCTCGCTGCTCGGCTCCTATTTCGACTTCACGGCGCTGACCGAAGTCGACGACACCGTTCGCGAGGAAATTCTCGAAGAGCTCTCGGCCGAGACCGTCGCGGAAGGCGTACGCGAACTCGACACTGACGACGCGGTCTACATTCTCGAGGACCTCAACGAGGCGGACAAGCAGGAGGTCCTCGACAAGCTCACGCCCTCCGAGCGCATCGCCCTGCAGCAGGGCCTGGATTATCCCGAGGACACGGCCGGCCGGCGCATGCAGAGCGAGGTCATCGCCGTGCCGCCCTTCTGGACCGTCGGCCAGACCATCGACTTCCTGCGCGACACCGCAGACCTGCCCGACCGATTCTTCGAAATATTCGTGGCCGACCCGGCCCATCATTTCGTCGGCACGGTGCGGCTGGACCGACTGCTGCGCAACCGGCGCCCCGTGGTGATTTCGCAGCTGCTGGAAGAGGACCGGCGGGTCGTCGAGGCGACCGACGAACTCGAGGACGTGGCGCGGCTGTTCCAGCGCTACAATCTTGTTGCGGCACCGGTGATCGATGCGACCGGTCGTCTCGTCGGCGTGCTGACCATCGACGATATCGTCGACGTCATCGAGGAAGCCGCGGACGAGGATGTGAAACAGCTCGGCGGCGTCAATCCCGACGAAGAGCTCTCGGACCCGGTCCGGAAGATCATCTGGAGCCGCTTCAGCTGGCTCTTCGTCAACCTGATGACCTCGTTTCTCGCCGCCGCGGTGATGAGCCTGTTTGAGAATCAGCTCGCAAAAGTCGTGGCGCTGGCGATCCTGGCGCCGATCGTAGCGAGCCAGGGCGGCAACGCCGCCACTCAAACCATGACGGTCGCTGTCCGCGCCCTGGCCACGCAGGAGCTTGGCGCCTGGAATCTGCGGCGCTTCTTCACCCGCGAACTGGTCGTCGGCCTCGTGAATGGCTTCGGCTTTGCCGTGATCACCGGCGCCATCGCCGCCGCCTGGTTCGGGAGCGCGGGCCTCGGCGCCGTCATCGCGATCGCGATGGTCGTCACCCTGATCTCGGCCGCCATTGCCGGCGTCCTCATTCCACTGGCACTCGACAAACTCGACATCGATCCGGCGATTGCGTCCGGAACCTTCGTCACGACGGTCACCGACGTGGTCGGCTTCTTCGCCTTTCTGGGGATCGCCACACTTCTGCTCGGCCTGGGGTGACGAAAGCAAAAACTTCGGTAACGTAAACCGGGCGTCAAGTTTTCTCCGCAATTCTCCGCGAGATGATCGCCCGTCGCATGTCCCGCCTCCGTTCAGCCCCATTTCTCGCCGTCGCCGTCGCCGCGCTCGCGGTCCTTGGCGGCTGCGTGGCGTTCGAGGGCCGATATCCGCAGAAGGGCGATGCCCGGCCGCATCCCGGCGTCGCGAGCGCCCTGAACTATGCCGTCCAGGGCATCGATATCTCGCGCTGGCAAGGCGAGATCGACTGGGCCGCGGTCAAGGGCGCCGGCACCCGCTTCGTCTACATGAAGGCKACGGAGGGCGGCGACCACATCGACCCCTCCTTTCTGCGCAACTGGGAAGGCGCGCGCCGGGCCGGCGTGCCGCGCGGAGCCTACCACTTCGTCTTCTGGTGCCGCCCCGCCCATGAGCAGGCAGTCTGGTTCAAGCAGCATATCCCGAACGACCCCGGCGCCTTGCCGCCGGTGCTCGATGTCGAGTGGAATGGCCATTCCAAGACCTGCCCGCAGAAGATCGACCGCTCGCTGGCACTGGAGAAGATCCAGCTGATGCTGACCGAGCTCGAGCAGCTCACCGGCAAGAAGCCGATCATCTATACCGACATCACCTTCCATAAGGACGTGCTGGAAGGGCAGTTCAACGAATATCCCTACTGGATCCGCTCGACGGCAGCGAAGCCCKAGACACGCTACGAGAACCGCCCCTGGGCCTTCTGGCAATTCACCACGACCGGCCGCGTGCCGGGCATCAGGGGCGATGTCGACCGCAACGCGTTCTTCGGCGACGAAGAGCAGTTCATCGGCTGGATCAACGGCGAGTTCGACATCGGCCGGAGGCAGTGGACCAAGCGGCGCGCCTCTCCGGCGCAACCCAGCCCCAGCATCGTCAATGATCCGGAATTCGAGCCTCCGGTCAGCCAGGCTCCGCCCGCCCCGGTCATACCCGGCGCGCTGCAGCCGGTGCCGTCCTCGCTGCAGATCGGCGGATAGCGGGCGCGCCGGTTAACCAACCCTGAAATCATCCGCTCGCATCCGAGCGAACGCTTACCGCGCCTTAACCACGACTGCCGCACCACTGTTTGCATGCAGGAGGGGCGGATGCCGGCGCGTATGAAGACCGATTACAAGGGACTGCGGTGCTTTCTTGCAGTTCTCGGCCTTGCACTCGGCTGCTCCGGCCCTGCCCTCGCGCTCTATCCCAAGAAGGGCGACGCCTCGCCCCATCACGGCGTCCGCGATGCACGCCGCCAGGCTATCCAGGGCATCGACATTTCGCGCTGGCAGGGCGAGATCGACTGGGCCAAGGTCAAGGATGCCGGCACCCGCTTTGCCTTCATCAAGGCGACCGAGGGCGGCGACCACCTCGACCCCAATTTCCGCAAGAACTGGGAGGGGGCGAAGAAGGCCGGCGTAGCGCGCGGTGCCTACCATTTCGTCTATTGGTGCCGCCCGGCCAAGGATCAGGTGCGCTGGTTCAAGCGGCATATCCCGAAGGACCCGGATGCCCTGCCGCCTGTGCTCGATGTCGAATGGAACGGCGAGTCGGAGAGCTGCGGCAAGAAGATCCCGCGCGAGAAGGCGCTGGCCAAGATCAGCGAGATGCTGAAGGGCCTGCAGGAACACACTGGCAAGAAGCCGATCATCTATACCGACATCACCTTCCACGAGGATGTGCTGGAAGGCGAGTTCAACGATCATCCCTACTGGCTGCGCTCAACCGCGGCCCCACTGCGCCATCGCTATGAGCGTAGCAAATGGGAATTCTGGCAGTTCACCACCACAGGACGCGTGCCCGGCATAACCGGCGATGTCGACCGCAACGCGTTCTTCGGGTCCGAGCGGGAATTCGCAGCCTGGCGCGAGGGCCGTTTCGACATCGGCGCCCGGAAGTGGCGGGGTGGCGAGCCGAAGGTTGCCGGCAACCGCGCACCTGCGACATCGGCCGGCTCCAAGGCGCCGCAGGCTGCCGGAGGCGCGACGCTCAAGATGCTGCCTCCCGCGCGCGTCCCGGGCAAGGCGACCGCCAACCGTGATCCACAAGTGACCGGCTCTCTCGCCCGCGATTGACTTTGCGGCACCCGCTGCGCTGTCACGAAGCTGTCATGAGACGCGCGCCCTGATCCCGGGCAGCGCAACCTCTGATGAGAAATCGCCCGCCAGGGCGTGGCCGGAATGCTCCATGATCTGCAATCCCGGGCCGGGTTCGTCTGGGTCTACCATTTTGATTCCGACGGCCGTGCGCATCTCCTTCCTCGCCGCGAGATGCCCGACCTTGCCCTCCCCGAGGCCGAGTTCGTCTGGATCCATCTCGATCTCGTGCATGGCCGCGCCAAGCAATGGGTCGCCGATTGCACCGCTCTGCCCGCCGAGGCGCAGACCCTGTTCCTGACCCAGGACGATCACCAGCGCCTCCATCACAATCGTGACTTCGCCTGGGGCATTACCTTCGACCAGATCCGCGAGGTCGACAGCCCCGCCGACGAGATGGGCATGCTGCACTGGATCATCGCCGACCGGTTTCTGCTGACAGGTCGGAGACAGGCCATGCAGGCAACGCGCCTGACGCGCGACGCCTTGGAGGCCGGCTACCGGGCGAGCTCGCCGGTGATGCTGTTCGAGCGCATCATCGAGTTCGTCATCGAGGATGTGGCCGAAGCGGTGATGCAGCTGACAGAGGACACCGACTCGATCGAGGACCATGTCATCGACGAGCGCGTCAGCGACGAGGCTCGCCGGTTAGGGTTGATCCGCCGGCGGACGGTGAGGCTGCACCGCCAGCTCAACGGCCTGCACCAGCTCTTCCGTCGCTTCTCCGAAAATGCCTCGACACGGGCTGCGCCGGAGACCGTGAAGAGCGCCGCCAGCCGCCTGCTGCAGCGCGTCGACACCATGCTGACCGACGTCCAGATCGTGCAGCAGCGCGCCCGCCTGCTGCAGGACGAGATTGCCTCGCGCCTGACCGCCCAGACCAACAGCCATCTCTATGTGCTCTCGATCCTGACCGCGACGCTGATGCCGGCGACGCTGATCACCGGCCTGTTCGGCGTCAACACCAAGGGCCTGCCCTTCCTCGAGAACGAATGGGGCTTTGTCTATGTCGTGATCCTGTGCGCCCTGGCAGCGCTCAGCGTGTATCTACTGCTCAAGCGCCGCGACATGATCCACTGAGCCCGGGCGGGCTCCTGATGCATCACAGCGCGGCGATGCGCGGGTTCACCTCGACGGTGACATGGGACAGCATCGGCAACCCGGCGAGCAGTGCCTTGTAGGCTGCGGGCGGCTTCGGATCAGTGGCCACGACCGAGACGATCGCCGAGCAATGCCCTGGCCCAACCTGCCAGAGATGCAGGTCGGCAACCTCTGCGCCCTCGGCGGTGAGTCGCGCCTCGATGCCGGCGGCGAGAGCCTTGTCGGGCACAGTATCGAGCAGCACCGCTCCCGAGGCGCGCAGCAATCCGAACGACCAATGCGCGATCACCAGCGCGCCGACGATGCCCACCGCCGGGTCGAGCCAGACCCAGCCATAGAGGCTGCCGCCGAGCAGCGCGACGATGGCAAGCACGGAGGTGAAGGCATCCGCCAGCACATGCAGATAGGCCGCCTGGAGATTATGATCCCGCCCACTCCCGGCGTGGTGGTCATGATGGTGATTGTGGTCCGCGCCACCATGCGCATGATGGTGATGGTCATGGTGATGCGCAGGGCCATGGTCATGTCCGTGTTCGCCCTTCAGCAACCAGGCGCTGGCGAGATTGACCGCAAGGCCCAGAACCGCGACGGCAATCGCCTGCCCGAAGACGATCGGCACCGGCTGGACAAGCCGCATCACCGATTCCCAACCGATGAACAGGGCGACCAGCGCCAGGACGAGCGCGCTCGCGAAGGCTGCGAGGTCGCCGAGCTTGCCGGTGCCGAAGCTGAAGCGTGGGTCGCGGGCGTGGCGCCGCGCGAAGCGATAGGCGAGAGCCGCGATCAGCAGCGCCGCCGCATGGGTCGACATGTGCCAGCCATCGGCGACGAGCGCCATCGAGCCGAACAGCGTGCCGGCGGCGATCTCGCCGACCATCATCGTCATGGTCAGCGCAATGACGATCCAGGTGCGCCGCTCGTTCTCCTGGTGGTCTGCGCCGAGGAAGACATGGTCGTGACGCGGCGCCAGGCTGGCCAGTTCGGACATCGCTGGAACTCCCGTTGGATCAAAGATACTTGGTCAGCGCCTTCAGGCTCTCGATCGAGCGCCGCGTCTCGGGCGTCTGCGTGCCTGTCGTCTCGAACAGGTGATGGTCGATATGGTCGAAGATCAGCAGCATCTTGACCTTCTCCAGCGCCTTTTCGAACGCCTGGAGCTGCTGCACCACCTCTGGCACCTCGCGCCCTCCCGCGAGCATCTTCACGACGGTGTCGAGATGGCCCTGCGCCCGGCGCAGCCGCTTGACGATATCGGGATCATGTGCGTGGCTCATGCTCACATCCTATCCAGGGGATAGGATGTGTAAACCGAGTGTCGGCGCTCCCGCCCCCTCTCGGTCGCCGGCTGCAAGTGGCATGGCAGATCACCCGCCGGTGTGGCCACGCCCATCCGGGAGATCGCGCTGGAACAGCCTGACAGGGCCACAAAGCGCGCTATAACGCTGCAAAGCCGTGCCCGATGCGCGGCGTCTTCCGGGAGGCCACCATGCTCGCCAACGCCCCGCGCCCGTTCAATTTCGATCTCGGCGAGACCGCCGACGCGATCCGCGACACCGTCCACGCCTTCGCGCAGGAGAAGATCGCGCCGCGCGCCGAGGAGATCGACCGCTCAAACCAGTTTCCGCGTGACCTCTGGCCCGAGATGGGGGCCCTCGGCCTGCATGGCATCACGGTCGGAGAAGAGGATGGGGGCGCAGGCCTCGGCTATCTCGAGCATGTCGTGGCGATCGAGGAGGTCAGCCGGGCCTCCGCCTCGGTCGGCCTGAGCTACGGGGCCCATTCGAATCTGTGCGTCAACCAGATCGCCCGCAACGGCAATGCTGCGCAGAAGGCGAAGTACCTGCCAAAGCTGATCTCGGGCGAGCATGTCGGATCGCTCGCGATGTCCGAGCCCGGCGCCGGCTCGGACGTGGTCTCGATGAAGACACGGGCCGAGAAGAAGGGCGACCGCTACGTCATCACCGGCAACAAGATGTGGATCACCAACGGCCCGATCGCCGAGACGCTGGTGGTCTACGCCAAGACCGACCCCGCCGCCGGCGCGAAGGGCATCACCGCCTTCCTGATCGAGAAGGGCATGAAGGGCTTTTCGACCGCCCAGAAGCTCGACAAGCTCGGCATGCGCGGTTCGGACACCTGCGAGCTCGTCTTCGAGGAGTGCGAGGTCCCGGAGGAAAACGTGCTCGGCCAGGTCGGGCGCGGCGTTAACGTGCTGATGTCGGGGCTCGACTATGAGCGCGTCGTGCTCTCGGCCGGGCCCCTCGGCATCATGCAGGCGGCCATGGACGTGGTCATGCCCTATATCCACGAGCGCAAGCAGTTCGGCCAGTCGATCGGCGAATTCCAGCTCGTCCAGGGCAAGGTCGCCGACATGTATGTGATGATGAATGCCTGCAGGGCCTATGTGTATGCCGTCGCCAAGGCCTGCGACCGCGGMGAGACCACGCGAGAGGATGCCGCCGGCGCCATCCTGATCGCGGCCGAGAAGGCGACGCAGATCGCGCTCGACGCCATCCAGCTTCTGGGCGGCAACGGCTATATCAACGATTATCCGACCGGCCGCCTGCTCCGCGATGCAAAGCTCTACGAGATCGGGGCCGGCACCAGCGAGATCCGCCGTATGCTGATCGGCCGCGAGCTGTTCCAGAAGACGAAATAGGCCAGTGCCCCTCTATTTCGCCTATGGTCTGAATATGGACATCGCCGGGATGGCCAAGCGCTGTCCCGGTTCGAAGCCACTCGGTCTCGCGCGCCTGCCGCGCCATCGTTTCATCGTGACGAGCGATGGCTATGCCTCGGCTGTTCGCGATCCGCGCGAAACCGTCCATGGCGTGCTCTGGGACTGCTCGCTCGGCGACATCCGCGCACTCGACAAGTTCGAGGACATCGCCAGCGGTCTCTATGTGAAGATCAGCCAGCCGGTCATCGTCGAGGGCGGCGCCAAGCGGGCCCTGGTCTATGTCGGCCGCAGCGGCACGCTMGGAAAGCCGCGCCCCGGCTATATGGAAACCGTCATCGCGAGCGCCAAACACTGGGCGTTGCCAGAGACTTACGTCACAGGCCTGAATCGGTTTCTGACCAAACCGAATCTCGACATGAAGTCGTTGAATCCAGATGTGAGCGCGGAGCTTCCGCCCGGCCCCGTCGCGGGTGTCCGGCCGCGGGCCCTGGCTCCGAAATAGGTCGCCCGGAACCTCCACGTCTTGTCCCCCCGGAGACGAAGACGCGTATGGCCGGGACAAGCCCGACCATACGCAAAGGGCGCTCCGCAGGTAGTCTGGCGGCTCAATGCATCGGCCCGAAAAGTGGATTGCGGTTTTCGGGAAAGCCGATGCAATGACAGATGGTTAGATCATCGGACCGGATACGATATCCGGTCCGATGATCTATGCCGCCAGCCCCTTCGCCAGTTCGCTGACCTGCTTCTCGAACAGCGCGCGATAGGCGCCGTTCTCGCGGGTCAGCAGCGCCTCGTGGCTGCCTTCTTCGACCACCCTGCCGCGATCGAAGACCAGGATGCGGTCCATCGCCCGCACCGTCGAAAGCCGGTGCGCAATGACGATGGTAGTGCGCCCCTGCATCAGGCGCTCCATCGCCTCCTGGATCAGCGCCTCCGATTCCGAATCGAGGCTCGAGGTCGCCTCGTCCAGGATCAGGATCGGCGCATCGGCCAGGAAGGCACGCGCGAGCGCAACACGCTGGCGCTCGCCACCCGAGAGCTTGACGCCACGCTCGCCGACCAGCGTCGCGTAGCCCTTGGGCAGGCGCATGATGAAGTCATGCGCGTTGGCGAGCTTCGCCGCCTGGACAATCCGGGCCATCGAGGCGCCCGGCTTGGCATAGGCGATGTTCTCCGCCAGCGAGCGGTGGAACAGCACCGGCTCCTGTTGCACGATGGCGATCTGCGCCCGCAGGGAGGTCTGCGTCACATCAGCGATGTCGCGCCCGTCGATGGCGATGCGCCCCCCGGAGACGTCGTAGAGACGCTGAACCAGCTTGACGAAGGTCGTCTTGCCGGAGCCGGAGCGCCCGACCAGACCGACCTTCTCGCCGGCCCGGATCGTCAGCGAGAAATCGCGATAGAGCGGCTCGACATGGCCTCCGTAATGGAAGGTCACCTGCTCGAAGGCGATCTCGCCCGCCGGCACCACCATGTCGGTCGCTCCCTTGCGATCGGGCACCCCATAGGGATGGGCATGCATGGCGACGAGTTCCTCCATGTCGTTCACCGAACGCTGGAGGTTGTGCACGTGCTGGCCGACATCGCGCAGATAGCCGTGAACGACCGCGTACGAGGTCAGCACGAAGGCGACGTCGCCCGGCGTGGCCTGGCCGTTGGCCCAGAGCCAGATGACCAGGCCGATGACCGCGGCGCGAAGCGCCAGCAGGACGATCTGCTGGGCCGTGCCCGAGGTCGTGCCGCGCACCCATGTCCGGCGGGTCCTGAGCGCCCATTTTGCCAGGACACCCGCCAAGCGACCGTCCTCGCGCAGCTCGGCGCCATAGGCCTTGACCACCGGATTGCAGGAGATCGCATCAGCCAATGCACCGCCGACACGCGTGTCCCAGCTATTGGCGAGCCGCGCAGCGGGCGCGACATAGCTGAGCGACAGCGCGATCGTGACACCGACATAGATCACCGAGCCAAGGAAGACGACGAGGCCCATCGCCGGCCAATGCCATGCCAACAGTGCCGTCGTGCCCACCAGCACGACCAGCGACGGCAACAGCGCGATCAGGACCGTGTCGGTCAGCAGGTCGAGGGCCCACATCCCGCGGGTGATCTTGCGCACCGTCGAACCGGCAAAGTTGTTGGCGTGCCAATCGGTCGAGAAGCGTTGCAGGCGTGCGAACGCCTCCTGCGCCGTCTCGCTCATGGTGCGCAACGTCATGCCGGTGATGCCGATGAAACCGAGATGCCGGAACAGCACGCTGACCGCTCCGAGTGCGAGCATCGCGCCCAGCGCCCATAGCGCCGCATCGAGTGCGCTGGCGCCCTCGCCCGCCACCGCATCGACGAGGCGGCCGGCATAAAGCGGCATGAACAGGTCCGCGGCAGTCGCCGCCATCATGGCCCCGGCCACGCCGAGAACCGGCCCTGGTCGGCGCGCCCAGTGCCGGAATGTGAAGCCGAGAACGGCCCGGAACGGCTCCTGCCGCCCGGTTGAGGATTGAAGAGACATAGAAATCATTCGGCGCCGCGCGGGAGCCGACTCCAAATCAGGTGGAGCCGATGCGAATGCGATCGTCTCCGGATGAAACGTAGAGATGAAAAACCCTGGCTGGGGACCGCCTCAGGCGGGCCGCGGCAATGTCCGACCTAGTGGCGGGACATTCGTGGGGGAGTGGCGACGATGATCATGAATTGCATTCAGCCCTCCCCTTTCGCGTGTTGAAGCCAAGATAAACAACATGCCGCATCGGCAGCGAACGCGCAAGCCGCTTCATTTGCAACCGGGGCATGTGTGACCTCGGGGGCACAGGCAATCTTCGGGCAACCCTGGAAAGCGGACCGCAGCGATGACGCCCTGCATGGGCAAGTCCCGTTATCGGACCTGCCRGATTTCCTACCAGAACAGGGCAACCAGCCTGACGGCGATTACCAGCAGGAAGGCGACGATGATCGTGCCGAGCACCTGTTGTCGCTTGGCGCGATCGGGAAACTGGCGAGCCAGCAGGCGTCCGAGCGGCTTGCGGAAGATGACGCCTGCGACGAGCAGAACGATCAGGATATGGGACAAGATGCAGACCTAGCCCTTGTCGCCGGCGTTCCTCGGCTCCGGCGCATCGAGGGGCGCACCAGCCTTCTTCCACGCGCCGAACCCGCCGGCGATATGCGCCACCGGCTTCAACCCCATCTCCTGCGCGGCCTGCGCAGCAAGCGCCGAACGCCAGCCGCCTGCGCAGAAGAAGACGAAGCGCTTGTCCTGCTGGAACACCGGCTTGGCATAGGGGCTTTCGGGATCGATCCAGAATTCGAGCATGCCGCGCGGGCAGTGGAAGGCACCAGGCATGCGCCCCTCCCGCTCCAGTTCACGCGGATCACGCAGATCGACGAAGACGACGTCGTCACGGCCGACCAGCGCGTTCGCCTGCTCGACGGAGAGCGTCTCGACCTTGGCCTCGGCTTCCGCCAGCAACGCCTTGTAGCCTTTGGTGATCACTTGCGGCATTGCCGGCCTCCATCTCGTCGGCGGCACCGTGGCCGCTCGTGCACATCGCGTCAATCGCGGGCTTGCAGCGCGGCCATGCCGACAGCACTCTGGCCCAAGGGAGGCGATTCATGGCCGGCTTCACGACGATCGATATGATCGCCTTCATCTTCTTCGTCGCCTCGTGGCTTGGCTATGGCCTGGCCGTGGAAAAGGGCCCACATGGGGAGCGAAGCCTCAACGCGCGGATGAATCTCCGTCGCGCGCGCTGGATCCAGGAATCGGTCCGGCGCGAAAACCGCATCATCGATACCCAGGTGATGAACGGACTGCAGAACGGCACCGCCTTCTTCGCCTCGACCTCGCTGATCGCGATCGGCGGCTCGCTCGCCCTGCTTCAGTCGACCGACCGCGTCGTCGCGATCTTCGCCGATCTGCCCTTCACCGCGCCGACCTCGCGCGCGGCCTGGGAGATCAAGGTGATCGGGCTTGCGGTGATCTTCGCCCATGCGTTCTTCAAGTTCGCCTGGAGCTACCGGCTCTTCAACTACTGCGCGATCCTTCTCGGCGCGATCCCGCCAAGGGAGCGGGTCGACGAGGAGGAGACGAAGGAGGCCGTCCGCGAGACCATCGCAATGAACATCGCCGCCGGGCGGCATTTCAACCGCGGCCAACGCGCCTTCTTCTTTGCACTCGCCTATCTCGGCTGGTTCATCGATCCTTGGCTGTTCCTCGCTGCAACGGCCGCAGTGCTGACAGTGATGTGGCGCCGGCAGTTCGCGTCGGAATCCGCACGAATCTTCACAAGCCCCGGTCACTGATTCGGGCTGTCCGGCCGCAACGATTGCTCTGGACACCGGCTGAACCTCCGTGAGACCGTCCGCCCCGGGGGGGAGCCGATCCGCGGATCAGGAGGCCAGCATGAGCAAGCAGCMAGCAATCGTCCTGGTGCATGGTTTCTGGGGCAATGCCTCACACTGGAACAGGGTGATCCTCGAACTCTCCCGGATGGGCTACACATCGCTCCACGCCGTCGAAATGCCGCTGACCTCGCTGGCCGATGACGCCGAGCGCACCCGCAAGATGGTGACGCAGCAGAAGGGCCCCGTGCTGTTGGTCGGGCACTCCTATGGCGGCGCAGTGATCACGGAAGCCGGAGATCTGCCCAATGTGGTGGGTCTCGTCTATATCGCGGCTTTTGCCCCAGATGCTGGCGAGAGCCCGGGCGGAATCACCCAGGAACACCCGCCAGAGGCGGCCGCAAACCTCTCTCCCGACAGCGACGGCTATCTCTGGGTCCTGCCCGACAAATTTCATGAGAGCTTCTGCCCCGACCTGACGCCCGAAGAGGGCTTCGTGATGGGTGTGACGCAGAAGGCCCCGCTTGCCAGCACCTTCGGCAACACCATCACCGCGCCGGCCTGGAAGAAGAAGCCATCCTGGTACCAGATCTCCGGTGAGGACCGGATGATCGCGCCCGCGAACCAGGAGCGCATGTCGGCCCGCCTCAACGCGCGAAAGGTCATCACGCTCGCTGCCAGCCACGCTTCGCTCGCCTCCAAGCCGGCCGAAGTCGCCGCTCTGATCGACGAAGCAGCCAAAGCGACCGCACCGGCTTGAGCCCTTCGTCTCCGCGCACTGCCGCGATGGCGACCGCAGTGCTTTTCACCTCACGCGGCAGGGCAAGCCGATCCCTCCGCCCTGGCCTCGCCGCTTGACGAATCCTGCAGCCCTGCCTCTCTGGGAGGCATGACCGATCACGTTGACGCCCTCGAAGCCGCCATACTCGACCTGCTCACGGAGGCAGGACTGGGTCGTACGATCAGCGCGATGGATGCCGCGCGCCGCGTCGGCGGCGACCATCCCGATGGCTGGGGGCCGCTGATGCAGCCGATCCGCCGCATCGCCGTGCGGATGATGAAGGAAGGTCGCCTCGTCATTACCCGAAAGGGTCGCCCGGTCGATCCGGACGATTTCCGCGGCGTCTACCGCCTGTCCTTGCCAAGCAGCGAATAGGCCCTGCTCCCCGCAACGTCAGGGAGCGGGGAACAGCGCATCCGTGTAGCCGGCGGCGTAATAGGCAACGAGACCAGCCCATTCCTTGAAGGCGAGCTCTGCGATGTCGAGGCCGCGCGACGCCTCGCGGTAGGGCCTGAAGAAATCGGCCGGCTCATTGCTCGAGAGATAGTCGACCGGGAATGCCTCGACCGCGAATCCGGCCTTTCGGAAGACGCCCATCGCGCGCGGCATGTGCCAGGCCGAGGTCAGGAGCAACCAGCGCTCGCCCGGCTTCGGCATCACGAGGTCGCGGGTAAAGATCGCGTTCTCGCGGGTATTGCGCGACTTGTCCTCAAGCACCACCCGCTCGGGCGGCAGGCCCAGCGCCTCGAAAAGCAGCCTGGCGCCATCGGCCTCGGTCCTGACCACGGGCGAGAGCAGATTGGCGCCGCCGCCGGTGAAGGCGATTTTCGCCTGCGGATGCAGCCGGGCGAGCTCGACCGCCTTGGTCATGCGGGCACCGGCGTGGTTCAGCACGATGTCGCCGCGCGCGACGCCGATTGCACCGCCCAGCACGATGACGCCGGTAACCGGCCCCCTGGCGGCCTCCTGCTGCGGAAAGCGGTTTTCCAGCGGCCGCACGATGATCCGCGGCAGCGGGCTGAAGGACAGCACCAGGATGCCGAGCATGGCAAATCCGCCGAGCCAGCGCGCCGGGCGCGCGAAGCGGGTGAAGGCCAGCAGCGCCGCCAAGGCCGCCAGCAGGATCAGCAAATTCACCGGCGAGAACAGGAACCAGATGATCTTGGACAGGACGAAAAACATCGGCGGACTCCGGAACGCACCGGCTGTCTAAGCATCGGCCCGAAAACCGGATTGCGGTCTTCGGGACAGCCGATGCAAACACAGAAGGCTAGATCATTGCACCGGATGCGATATCCGGTCCGATGATCTAGCCGATGACGAGACGACGCTGCATTAACGACGCAACGACGCTCAACGGGTAATGCTGGGTGGATTGGAGGGGCGGCGCACCGGATTGCGCTGGCCGACCATTCGCTCGAGCTCGAGCGAACGGCTGGCCACCTCGCGCAACATGCAGCCCGCCTGCATCCCGGCCACGCGGACAGACGGCTGCATGCTCCCATAGAATGCGCATTTCTGCGCAGCATAGCCTTCCCAGGCGACCTGAAGCGCAGCGAACTGGCCCCGCGCGCCGCTTTCGGCATTGCGCATGACCGCCAGACTCGCGAAGGTCAGGCGCTCGCGCCAGACCGCCTCTTCTCGCCTCGCACAATCGGCTTCGGCCGCACGCCGATCGCCTGAAGCCTCTCGTACGCAGGTCACCGCCACCGACCCGATGCACGAACTGGCAGCCCCACCGCTCTGGCTCAGGCAGGACACCATCTGCGTGCGGTCGGCCGATAGCACCGGATTCGAGGGAGGCGACTGCGCCCAAGCGCCTCCTGCAGCCATTGCCGCCATGCCGAATGCAAGAATTCCCAAGCGGGTCATGGTCACCATCATGTCAAGCTCTGCGGGGAGGGCAAGGCGGCGACACGCTCACGTGATCGGCAGGGGCAGCGCTGGCTTCGCAGCAGGCCGGGCCACCACTGTCTCGTACCAGCGCTGGACATTCGGCCGGGACGCACGCGGCACCGGCATGTTGAGCCAGCGATGCGCGCCCGGCGCAACGGCGATATCGGCCATGCCGAAGCGCGCGCCGGCGAGGTAATCACGTGAAGCCAGATGCGCCTCGAGGATGTCCAGCTTCGCCTCCGTCTTGGCGATGGAGGCCTCGATGACAGCCATGTCACGCTTCTCCGCCGGTGTCCGGATCAGACCGATGAAGGCCGGAGCCATCGCCGGCTGCAATTCGGCAATCATCCAGTCCATCCAGCGATCGGCCTCGGCGCGGCGCGAGGGATCCTCCTCCCAGATCCAGCCCGCCCCATAGCGGGCCGCGAGGTAGCGCACGATGCTGCTGGACTCCCAGATGCAGACATCGCCATCCTCCAGAACGGGGATCATGCCGTTGGGGTTCTTGGCCAGATAGGCCGGCTCGCGGTTGCCGCCGAACGCGCCGCCAAGATCGACCCGTTCAAAACTCTGGCCAACCTCACCGGCCGCCCAGACGGCCTTCTGCACATTGATGGAACTGATCCGTCCCCAGATCGTCAGCATGAAGAGCTCCCCGCCACCCTTTGGCCGGACAGACTTTCCTGCCTGACGCCACGGAAAGCAAATCGTTCTATCTGCAGGCGGTCTGCCGCCTCAAGCTCAGGCGAACTCCATGATCACGGCATCGACCGCGAGCGAATCGCCCTCCTTGGCGAGGATCTTCGCGATGGTGACGTCCTTCTCGGCACGCAGCACGTTCTCCATCTTCATCGCTTCGACCATGCAGAGCGCCTCGCCGGCCTTGACTTCCTGGCCGACCTTCACGGACACGGCCTTGACCAGCCCCGGCATCGGGCAGAGCAGGAATTTTCCGGTATCGGCCGCAACCTTCTCCGGCATCAGGGCGGCAAGCTCGGCCTCGCGCGGCGTATAGACATGGGCGCTGGCATAGGCTCCGGCATGGCCAAGCGATACGCCGTTGAGGATCGCCCTCACCTGCGCCGCAATCGAGACACCATCGAGCGTGCCGCGCCAGACCGGTTCACCCGGCCGCCATTCGGAGGCGACCGCCAATGAACGGTCGCCGAAGCTGACGAGGATCGTCTMGCCCTGCTCCGCCACGATGCCCTCGAAGCGCTCACCGCCGAGCGTCACGATGCGGGTGCGTTCGAACTCGACCTTGCGCCATCCCTCCATCTGGGCCGAGACATGTCGCTTGCGCTGGTTGAGACGGTGGTCGCAGGCGATCGCGATAGCGGCCATGCGCAGCGCTATCTCTCCCTTCGGCTGCGGCAGGGAGAAGCCTTCCGGAAACTCCTCGGCGATGAAGCCCGTCGACAAGTGTCCGGCGATCCAGCGCGGATGCTGCATCAGCGCCGAGACGAACGGGATGTTATGGCGGATGCCCTCGATGGCAAAACCGTCGAGAGCACGGGCCTGCGCTTTGATCGCCGCCTCGCGCGTCGGCGCGTGGGTCACGAGTTTTGCGATCATCGGGTCGTAATAGATCGAGATCTCGCCGCCTTCGAAGACACCGGTGTCATTGCGGACGGTCGCCTCGCCATCCGGACCTTCGGCCGGTGGGCGATAGGTCACCAGCCGCCCCGTCGAAGGCAGGAAATTGCGGGTCGGGTCCTCCGCATAGACGCGGGATTCGACAGCCCAGCCGTTCAGCTTGACATCGGCCTGCGTCAGCCGGAGCTTTTCGCCATAGGCGACACGGATCATTTCCTCGACGAGGTCGATGCCGGTGATCATCTCGGTGACGGGATGCTCGACCTGGAGCCGGGTGTTCATCTCTAGGAAGAAGAAGGAGCGGTCCTGCCCTGCGACGAACTCGACCGTTCCGGCCGAATCATAATTCACCGCCTTGGCGAGGGCCACCGCCTGCTCGCCCATCTTGCGCCGGGTCGCCTCGTCGAGCAGCGGCGACGGCGCCTCCTCGACGACTTTCTGGTTGCGGCGCTGAATCGAGCACTCGCGCTCGCCGAGATAGATGACGTTGCCGTGCTTGTCGCCAAGCACCTGGATCTCGATATGACGCGGGTCGACGATGAACTTCTCGATGAAGACGCGGTCGTCGCCAAATGAGGACGCCGCTTCCGATTTCGCCCGGGCAAAGCCCTCGGCGACTTCCCCGGCCGAATGGGCAATGCGCATGCCCTTGCCGCCGCCGCCGGCAGAGGCCTTGATCATCACGGGATAGCCGATCTCGTCGGCGATCTTCACGGCTTCGGTGGGATCTTCGATGACGCCGAGATGGCCGGGCACGGTCGAGACCTTTGCCGCGGCGGCCGCCTTCTTCGACTCGATCTTGTCACCCATCGCGGCAATCGCGCCGGGATTGGGGCCGATGAAGACGATACCTGCATCCCTGAGCGCCTGGGCGAAGGCCTCGCGCTCGGACAGGAAACCATAGCCGGGATGGACAGCCTCTGCCCCCGTCGCCTTGCAGGCGGCGATGATCCTGTCGATCAGCAGATAGGATTCGGCCGCGGGCGCCGCGCCGACATGGACCGCCTCATCCGCCATCTCGACGTGGAGCGCGTCGCGGTCGGCATCCGAATAGACGGCAACCGTCTTGATGCCCATCCGCCGCGCCGTCTTGATGACACGGCAGGCGATCTCGCCACGGTTCGCGATCAGAATCTTCGTGAACATGGGTGGCGTCTCCCGGCTGTCTGAAAACACTGTGACAGTCGGGGTTTATTGGAGGCCGCAGCCCGCGTCCACTGATGCGAAAGTTCGGGAATGGGCGGCGGGCTGTGCGCGACCGCCTGATCAGTTCGTCCGAAGAACGCGTTCGAGGCGCTGGCCCGGCACCATGAACGTGCTCTTGCGCATGGCGAAGGCGATCAGCATCTCGTCGCAGCGATCCGCCTCGCGCACGATCTCGAAGGCGATGCGTCGCGCCGTCTCGGTCGGGCCGTCGCCAGCAGAGAGCGTCGTCACCAGCCAATGTGCCTTCTCGCGATCGATCACGCCTGTCGGGCGGCTTTCCCAGACAGCGAAGTCGACGACCAGAGTGACCAGGTAATTGGCGAAGGAGGCGCTGGTCGCGACGACCGCGCGATCCAGCGCAATCAGAACATCGATGACATCGCGCGTCATCACGCTATCGACCAAGATTTCGCGCTGAAGCATCTTGGTGTCTTGATCGTCGATCGCGTGCTTTTCCATCACGCGATCGACGAATTCACGGAGCTCATGACCAATCATCGTTCGACTCCTGCCCAGCTTTATTTTGCGCCGGTGCGTTCCTGTTGTGGGAACACCATGACGCGGCACCCGCCAGCAGGTGGTTAACGGCCAAATCTGAACTTCTGTTCAGGTTAAACGGTCCTGATCGGACGTGGTTGCGAGGATGTTACTGAAGTGCCGCCATGCATCGGGTCGCGGTCGAAATCCGGCACCGAATCGGTTTCCGCTCGACGGCACGCCGTCCTGCTCGCCGCGATGACGGAACCTCCGCGCGCCTCTCTTACGGACAGGGCGTTTCGGCTGCACAGTTTGCGGCGATTTCCAGTTCGACCGGGACGTCGGCGCGAAGGAGCGAAGCGGGGACATGGATCAGTCTTCGCGCCGATCCGACGGCGCGAAGAGACTGTGGAACCCGATCGGAGCGGAACGTCGCAGTGCCCTCGCCGCCGCCCTCAGGTCGGCTCAGCCACCGCGAGCCCGTCAATGATGCCCGTCAACTCGGCACAATCGGTGAGGACATGGCGCGCGCCGAGCGCCTGCAGGGATGCCACCGGCTGGAAGCCCCAGGAGACGGCTACCGGCGTGACCCTAGCGGCAACCGCCATCTGGATATCGAAGGAACTGTCGCCGACCATCAGGGTACGTTCCGGTCGCGCGCCGGTTTCCCTCATCGCCTGCAGGATCATGTCGGGATGGGGCTTGGACGGTGCATCATCGGCCGTCTGGATCGTCGCCATGTGCTGACGCCAGCCATAGCGCTCGACGATGTAGTCCGCGCCCCGACGGGACTTGCCGGTCGCGATGCCGAGCACCGTATCGGGCCGCGCAACCAGCGCGTCCAGCATAGCGGCAACGCCCGGGAAGAGCGGCTCGGCGAGGCTTGGATCGGTCTCGGCCTGCCGCCGCATGGCGCCGAAGACCTCCCTATAGGTTTCCGTCAGCTGGTCGTCGGGGCGTTCCAGCCCCGCAAGCTGCATCAGCGCAATATCGAGCGTCAGCCCGACGATGCCGAGCCCCGCCTCGCGGCCTGGATAGACCAGGCCGCAACGCTTGAAGGTCTCGACCTGGGCGCCGAGGATGATGGCGGCTGAATCGATCAGCGTGCCGTCGAGATCGAATATGACGAGGTCCATGCAGGCGCTTTACCGTGGATCGCGACTGCGATCCACTGCACCCGGCGCGGCTCCGTCATGAACGGCTCTCGCGGGCGCAGTCCGCGACCGCCTTGCGCAGGTCCTCGCCATCGAGCCCTTTCGCGCGGCTCTCCTTGCGACATTCGGCACGAGCCGCCAGATCGGGCCGCTTCGCCTTGAAACAGGCGGCCAGCGCGTCGCGCCGCGCAGCGCCGGTCAGGCCACCCTCATCGGCCTCCGTCTTGCAGGCGGTACGCGCCGTCACGGCCGTGGGCTTGCCGTMGCGCGTCAGCCCATCGCGGGCATAGAGTTGGACGCCCGGAAACTTTGCCTGCATGCAATCGCGCATGGCCTGGCGCAAATCGTCGCCACTCAGCGCAATATGTTCGGCGACACAATCCTGCCGCGCCTTGGCGCGCTCGACGCGCGGCACAGGCTCATCCGCCGCTGCAGCAGCAGCTTGCGGGGCGGTTGGTGACTGCGCAGCGGCAGATGTGGCAAGCGAAAGGGTCAGGCCGGCAAGAACGAAGGCGAAACGCGTCATGGGAGCACCTGCGTAAGAGTGATGAGAACAAAATTAGAACATATCTGTTTTTGTTCCGCAAGTGTTCTCTTACACAAGGTAACGCCAACTCCTACTCGTCGGGCGCGTCCACGATCGGGTCATAGCGCTCGTCCTCGAAACCGAGCAGATTCCAGGACTGGCGCATATGTGGCGGCAGCGGCGCGCTGACATCGATCGTGCCCTTGCCGCGCGGATGCGGCAGCACGATGCGGCGAGCCAGCAGATGCAGCTTGTTCTGGATGCCGCCCGGCAGCTCCCAGTTCTGAATGTTGAAGTATTTGGGATCACCGACGATCGGGTGGCCGATATGGGCCGCATGTGCACGCAACTGATGGGTGCGGCCGGTCACCGGTTTCAGCGAGAGCCAGCCGAGCTTCTGCGCCGCGGTCTCGACCACGGCGTAATAGGTCACGGCATGCATCGCACCGTCGTCGCCATGTTTGGCGACCGCCATCCGCTGATCGCCATCATAGGCTTCCTCGCGGGCGAGATAGGTCGAGATCCGGCCCTGCCGGACGCGCGGGACGCCGGCAACCAGCGCCCAGTAGACCTTGCGGGCCGAGCGCGAACGAAAGGTCTTTGCCAGCGTCGCCGCCGCAAAGCGCGATTTGGCGATGACGAGGCAGCCGGACGTATCCTTGTCGAGCCGGTGCACGAGGCGCGGCTTCTGGCCGTCCTTGCCGGTCAGGGCATCGAGCATGCCGTCGACATGGCGCGTGGTGCCCGAGCCGCCCTGCACGGCCAGGCCGGCAGGCTTGTTGAGGACCATGACATCGTCATCCTCGTAGAGCGTGATCGAGCGCAGGAACTCGACCGTGTCGGAATCGGCCCTGGCCGACCGCGGACGCTCCGCCTGCTGCTCGAGCTTCAGCGGCGGAATGCGCACAGTCTGGCCGGCCTCGAGCCGGTCCTTGCTGTCGGCGCGCTTGCCGTTGACGCGCAGCTCGCCCTTCCGGACGATCCGCTGGATATGGCTGAAGGACAGCTGCGGAAAGCGTGTCTCAAGGAAGCGATCGATCCGCATCTCGTTCTCGTCCGGCGTCACGACGAGTTGCTGAACGCCGGTGACAAGCACCTCTGCGGTCACGGCCTTGACCTCGGCCCGCGTCGGTCCGGCTGGGCGCTGTGCCCGTTGCACTGGCGACCTGCCAACCGGTGCGCGGCGCGCGACGTCCTCGCCCTCGCCCGGCCTGGCCTGGCCCGAAGCGCGCGCCGGCCGGCGCGCGTCATGGCTTGGCCGCTTCTTCCCGGCACCGGCCGCGGGAGGCCTGCCGCCGCGACCCGTTTGCCCCTTGCCGCCGGAGCCCTTGCTGCCGGAGCCCTTGCCACCTTGCCTCATGATAGCCCCCGGACGAGTGCGAGCCCACCGACCAGCGCTGCCAGAGACAGCGCGACGGAGCCCAGAACATAAATGGTGGCGAAGCCCAGTTGGCCGCGCTCCCAGAGCAGAACGGCCTCAAGCGAGAAGGCCGAGAAAGTCGTGAATCCACCCAGGACGCCCGTGGTCAGGAAGAGGCGCGCCTGTTGCGACCAGCCCTCGCCCGCCCTGAAGGCGAGCCAGCCGACGATCAGCCCCATGATCCCCGAACCGAGAATATTGATGGCCATTGTGCCATAGGGAAAACCCGTCCCCAGCCATTTCAGTGAGGTGTAGTTGACGCCGTGTCGCAGCGCGCCGCCGATGCCGGCGCCCAGGAAGACGAGAAACGTGGATGTCATCGTCCTGCAATAGCCAGCACACCCGACCTGCACAAACGAAATCCGGTCTCAGGCCCCGACAATCACGGGAGTGCGCCCTCTCACGGCGCAATTGACACACCCGGATCCCGTAACGACAGATGACCACTGACGACAATGCCTTGGAGCCGCCCGCCACCGATGACCGCCGTGACAGGCCGCGCTGAGGAGAAGCCCTGCCTGCATCGCACCTGGGCGATCGCAGCCTCGGCCTTGCTTGCCTTGCCGGCCTTCGCAGCACTGACCGGGGAAGCAGTCGCACTCCCGCCGCCCAAGGGCCTGAAACCCGCCCGCCCCCCGAGCCTTGCGCGCAGTTGCACGATCACGCCGACCGAGCTTGAGCCCCTCTTCGGCGGCAAGGCCGATCCCCGCCGGCAAATGGAGGACGAAAGCAGCGATGACGAGGAAGAGGACGATGACGAGGACAGCATCCCTGGCCTGATCCTGCCCGGCTCCGCCACCTGCCTCTCGGTGTCGGGCACCGTCAGCGCTGGCCTGCAGAATGACAGTGTCCGGGCATCGCGCTCCGTTTCCTTGCCGCAGTCGAGCCTGACATCCTTTCCGACAAGCGCGAGTATTCGCATCGCGACGTCGCATGATCTCGCCTCCGGGMTGCGCGTCGGCAGCGCCTTCTCCTTCACCATGCAGAGCCCGACCGACGATGTCGCAGGACTCACTTTCGACGAGGCGACGGTGTTGGTCGGGCCCTGGATTTTCGGCCTGGACACCTCGCGCTTCAGCTTCTGGACGGGCGACGAGTTCATCTTCAGCACGCGGGTGCCAAGTCGGACCGTCGGACTGTTGGCCCTGGAATTGCCCTTGACGGAGACCTGGATCGCGACACTTGCCATGGAAGATCCCGCGTTGGGCACGACCTCGACCCTGCCGGTTGCGGCCGGCCGCATGCCGGATGGCGTGGCACGGCTCGTCTACCAGTCCGGGCCATGGACGTTGCATGGCGCTTTGGCACTTCGCGACATCTCCGGCCGAAACTCCCGCTTGGGACGCGCCGGAATTCTGGGCGTTACCTATGAGGCCGAGATGCTGGGGCGCCCCGGTAGCATCACGGCCCAGGTCGCAGGCGCGGTCGACGCGGCGCCCTATATCGGCTCGCAACTCGACGCCGCCGTCGTTCGGACGGTGCTCCTCGGCAGCGACCCGACCCGCGGCTTCTCGACCGCCCTTGTGATGCGGCGGGAATGGACCGACGAGATCGCGACCAATTTTTACGTCAGCCGCTACCAGCTATCGGTTCCGCTGATCGACCAGGCCAAAGGCAAGATCAGCATCGACCGCGCCGCCGCCAATCTGGTCTGGACACCGGTCGAGGGTCTCAAGGCCGGGATCGAAGCGTCGGTCGCGCAAGCCCGGATATCCCTGACTGGCCGGCAGGTCGCCGCAGGGCTGGCGGGGCGTCTGATCTCGACTCAAGTCTTCATAGAGCGCGCGTTCTGATGCATCGGCCCGCAAAATGGAGCGCGGTTCTCGGAAAGACCGATGCGGACGCAGAAGGTCGGATGATCGCACCCGATACCTGTCCGATGATCCGATCTTCTACCTGCTGCGCTCCGCCCTGAGCTTTTCCCAGTATTCCAGCCGCTTTCGGATCTCGCGCTCGAAGCCACGCTCGGGTGGATCGTAGAACAGCTGCCGGCCGAGCGCATCCGGCCAGTAGTTCTGGCCGGAGAAAGCATCGGGTGCGTCGTGGTCATAGGCGTAGTCAGCGCCGTAGCCCTCTTCCTTCATCAGCTTCGTCGGCGCGTTCAGAATGGTMTTGGGTGGCATCAGCGAGCCGCCCTCCTTGGCCGCGCGCCGCGCCGCCTTGTAGGCGATATAGGCCGCATTCGATTTCGGCGCCGTCGCCAGATAGATCACMGTGTTGGCGAGCGCGAGCTCGCCCTCGGGGGAGCCCAGTTGTTCATAGGTCTCGGCCGCGGCGCGGGCATGGACGAGCGCCTGCGGGTCGGCGAGCCCGATATCTTCGACCGCCATGCGCACCAGCCGCCGCGCCAGGAAACGCGGATCCTCACCGGCATCGAGCATGCGGGCGAAGTAATAGAGAGCCGCATCCGGATCAGAGCCGCGGATCGTCTTATGCAGTGCCGAGATCAGGTTGTAGTGGCCGTCCTGCGCCTTGTCGTAGATCGGTGCGCGACGCTGGATCACCTCGGCGAGACCGGCCTCGTCGAAGATCTCGTCCGGCTTGGCGGCACGCCAGATTTCCTCGGCCAGCGTCAGTGCCGCCCTCCCGTCGCCATCGGCAAAGCGGGCAACCGCCAGCCGCGCCTCCGGCGTCAACGGCAATTCCTTGTTCTCCAGCACCTCGGCCCGGCCGAGCAGAAAGAGCAGCGCGTTCTCGTCGAGGGATTGGAAGGTGAGCACCCGCGCCCGCGACAGAAGTGCGGCGTTGAGCGCGAAGGACGGATTCTCGGTTGTGGCACCGACCAGCGTGATCGTGCCGTCCTCCATGACTGGCAGGAACGCATCGAGCTGAGTGCGGTTGAAGCGATGGATCTCGTCGACGAAGAGCAGCGTGCCCTTGCCTCCCAGCCGTCGCCCGCGCGCTGCCTCGAACACCTTCTTGAGGTCCGCGATCCCGGAGAAGATCGCGCTGATCTGCTCGAACCCGAGATCGACCGCACCGGCGAGCAGGCGCGCGACCGTCGTCTTCCCGGTGCCCGGCGGCCCCCAGAAGATCAGGCTGCCAATCGAGCCCGAGGCCAGCAGTCGCGTGAGCGCGCCATCCGGCCCCGTCAGGTGCCCCTGCCCGGTGACCTCGGCCAGCGTCGTCGGCCGCAAACGGTCGGCAAGCGGGCGCGGCCCCGCCTTGTCGAGGCCGGAAGCGGAAAAGAGGTCGCTCACCCCGGGAAGACCGATGTCACGGTCTGTCCGGCACGCGAGATCGTCACCTCCCAGGCGCGCTTGCGCTGACGCAGGGCCGCCTCGACATCGCGCGAGCGCTCCATGCGCTCTCCGTTCAGGGCCAGGATGATGTCGCCCTTCTGGAAACCGACGCGAGCCGCAAGGCTGCCTTCCTCGATGGCACTGACCACGACGCCTTCGGTTCCGGCATCGATCGAAAGCTCCTCGGCAACCGCCGGCGACAGGTTGAGCACCGTCAGCCCCGAAAGCGGCGTGCGGCCCGAAAGCGTCACGGTTTCGCGCGGCCGCGTCTCGGGCGCGGGAACGAGCTTCACCGGAACCACCAGGCGCTTGCCGCCGCGCAGGACGGTCAGAGAGGTCGTACCCCCGATCGGGCGGGTCGCGAAACGATAGCCGAAGGCCTCGGGATCATCGACGGCGACTCCGTCAAGCGCGAGGATGACGTCCGAACGCTTGAGCCCGCCCTCGGCGGCCGGCCCCTTCTCGACCACGCTGGCAACGACCGAGCCGGCCGGGCGGTCGAGCCCAAGCCCGTCGGCGACATCGGCCGTCAGTGCCTGCAGCCTGGCGCCGAACCACGGCCGGCGCACCGAAGCAGCACCCGACTTCGCGCTTTCGACGACGACGCGAACCATCGACGAGGGAATCGCAAAACCGATGCCGTGGCTGCCGCCAGAGCGCGAGAAGATCGCGGTGTTGATGCCGATCAGTCGGCCTTCCATGTCGACCAGCGCGCCGCCGGAGTTGCCGGGATTGATCGCCGCATCGGTCTGGATGAACGACTGCGCATCGGCGACACCGACCTGCGTACGAGCCAGCGCCGAAACGATGCCCTGCGTCACGGTCTGCCCGACGCCGAAGGGATTGCCGATCGCCAGCACGATATCGCCGACTTGGAGCTGGTCGGAATCGGCAAGGTCGATCGCGCTCAGATCCTTGGCGCCGTTCAGCTTCAGCACGGCAAGATCGGTGCGTGGATCGCGCAGGACAATCGTGGCTTCCACCTCGCGCTTGTCCGCAAAGGCGACCTTGACCTCGCTCATGCCCTCGATGACGTGGTTATTGGTCACCACGAGCCCGCTCGCATCGACGATCACGCCTGAGCCAAGCGATCGTTGCACGCGTTCGCGCGGGACACCGAACCCGTCATCGCCAAAGAAGCGGCGAAAGAACGGATCGTCCATGAAAGGGTTCTGAGCCCGACGCTCGACACGGGCGCCATAGACATTCACGACCGACCCGGCCGTCTTCTGCACGATCGGCGCAAAGGAAAGCTGAACCTGCTGACGGGTTTCCGGAACCTGCCGCGCCTGCGCAAGCAATGGCAGCGGCGCAAGACTCGCAATGAGCATCAAGGCGGTCGGCAAGGCAGTTCTTCCGAAACGGACCGGCATGATCCCGCGCTTCATTCCTGTCTCCACGCTGAAACAAAACACCGCTCGCGGCGTTCCAAGTCTTCCAATACGAACCATTCCCGGGAAATCTCTTCGCCCGCGACGCCACTGGCGCCATCCGGATCATCGAACGGGTCAGTCGAGCAAAGATCCGCGAAGGAGCTGGTCCCTTGAGTCTGATACGTCTTGTTTATGCCAGCCGGAGTCGCCTCGTCGAGGCCAATCGCAGTGAGGAGGTTGGCAGGATGATCGCCAGCGCCCAGCGGCTGAACGTACAGAACGAGGTGACGGGATTTCTCCTGGTGACGCCCGGGGCCTTCGCGCAGGTGCTCGAAGGCGAGGCGCATAATGTCGCGGAGACATATGGCCGGATCGTGGTCGATCCACGCCATACCGGGATCCGCCTGCTGGCCGAAGAGCAGATTGCGGCCCGGAGCTTCCAGAACTGGTCGATGGGCCTCGCCGAACATGACGAGACCACGCACTTCATCTTCGGTCTCTACGGTGTCACGCCAGAGGCCGATCTCCAGGTCCAGCCTGCCGACGTGCTGCTGGATCTCGCTGGCGAGCTTGCCCGCCAGCGAGCATAGGGCCAAGCCTCACTTGTCCTGAAGCAGGATCTTGTACTTTTCGATCTCGCCAGGAACCATCGCGCCGACATGGGCAGGCGTGAGTTCGTTCTCGGCTGGCAGCACGGACGAAAGCTCCTTGAATCGAGCTTGCAGGTTCGGGCTCGCAAGCGCGGTCCGCAAAGCCTGATTCAGCTTGGTGACGATCGGTTCAGGCAGGCTTTTTGGGCCGAAGAGCGCATTCCAGCCCTGGGCCTCGAAAGCCGGCAGCCCGGCCTCCCTGGAGGTTGGCACATCCGGAAGGCTGTCGAGCCGGCTCGGTGTCGCGACCACGAGCGCCTTGACCTTGGCTCCCTGCACCGCGCCCGAGAGCGAGGTTGCAGCATCGCAGACGCCGTCGATCTGCCCGCCCATCAGGTCGTTCAAAGCCGGTCCTGCGCCCCGATAACTGACGAGCGCAACCTCGACACCAGCCGCCTTGATGAAGTTCCGGCAGATCAGATAATTCGACGAGCCGACACCAGCATGCCCGAGACTGACCTTGCCGGGGTTCTTCTTGGCATAGTCGACGAACTCCATCAGGTTCTTGGCCGGAAAATCGAGCTTGAGCGCGATCATCGGCGATGTCTTGGCGACGAGGCCGATCGGCGCGAAATCGGCCTGGGTGTATTTCAGATCCGGATAGATCGAATAGGACGCAGCATTGGTTCCGCTATTGCCGATGACGATAGTGTAGCCATCGGGATCGGCCTTGGCGGCGCGCGTCAGCGCCGTCGCGCCCCCCGCCCCTGCCATGTTCTCCATGACGATGCGCTGGCCGAGCACCCGCCCCATCTCGTCGCCGACCAGCCGTGCGATCACGTCGGAGGAGCCCCCGGCTGCGAATGGCACGATCATGGTGATCGGCTTGTTGGGATAGCCGTCCTGCGCCAGGGCGGGAGCCGCCAGCGCCAACATCGCCGTCAGCGCCAGCCGCCGCGTGGTCAATAGTCTTGAAATCATCAGTCTCTCCCTCCGGGGCCGCCTCTTGCGGGCGGTTTTCGCTGGGAAGCTTGACCATTGCGCTTTGTGGCGCACAAGCGGCGTTTCGAGCAATAATCTTCGGCATCAGTTGCCGATCCAGCGCCTACTGACGCGAAACGCGATGCCCCGCCTGTCACCGCGAACGAAGCTCTGGGCCTCCCGCGCTTGATGGCCGTCCGCTCCGGGCCGGTCGATGTCATCCGCGCCCCGCGCGAGCCTTCATTTCCACCACCAATGGCGGTCGAGAGCCCCGTCGGACTGTGTCCATACGTCATCGCAGAGGCCGACATCCGGGTCGCGCGCCTCCCCGGCCCCTTCGCAAAAGAAAAGGCGGCCTTGCGGCCGCCTTTCAAATCTCCGGGGAAGCAGCCTTGCTCAGGCGGCTTCGTCGTCAGCCGTGAAGACCGGGCCGGAATCCTTGCCCTTGGCATCGACATCGCGATCGACGAACTCGATCACGGCGAGCGGGGCGTTGTCGCCGAAGCGGAAGCCGGCCTTCATGATGCGCAGATAGCCGCCATTGCGCTCCTTGTAGCGCGGGCCGAGGACCGCGAAGAGCTTGCCGACGAGTGCGACATCCTTGATCTGGGCGATCGCCTGACGGCGGGCGTGCAGGTCGCCGCGCTTGGCGAGGGTCACCAGCTTCTCGACGACCGGACGCAGGTCCTTGGCCTTCGGCAGCGTGGTGGTGATCTGCTCATGCTTGATCAGGGCCTGGGACATGTTGGCGAACATCGCCTTGCGATGCTCAACCGAGCGGTTGAAACGACGACCGCGGAAACCGTGACGCATTTGGCTCTCCTGTGATTACGGCCGCCGTGCCACGGTACGGCCGTTCATTATGCTCCGGCGCTCACGCACCGTGCGGGAAACAGGCGCGGAGGCAAGCTCCGCGCCGGCGGGATCAGTAATGCTCTTCGAAGCGCTTCGCCAGCTCTTCGATGTTCTCCGGCGGCCAGCCGGTCACGTCCATGCCGAGATGGAGGCCCATGGTCGCGAGCACTTCCTTGATCTCGTTCAGCGACTTGCGGCCGAAGTTCGGGGTACGAAGCATCTCGCCCTCCGACTTCTGGATCAGGTCGCCGATATAGACGATGTTGTCGTTCTTCAGGCAGTTCGCCGAACGCACCGAAAGCTCGAGCTCGTCGACCTTCTTGAGCAGCGCCGGGTTGAAGGGCAGCTGCGGCGCGGTCGAGACGGCCTCTTCCTTGCGCGGCTCCTCGAAGGTGATGAAGACGGCAAGCTGGTCCTGCAGGATGCGGGCGGCGAGCGCCAGCGCGTCCTCGGGAGTGACCGAGCCGTTGGTCTCGATCTGCAGGGTCAGCATGTCGCGGTCGAGATTCTGGCCCTCACGGGTGTTCTCGACGCGATAGGAGACCTTCTTGACCGGCGAATAGAGGCTGTCGACCGGGATCAGGCCGATCGGTGCATCCTCGGGACGGTTCTGCTCGGACGGGACATAGCCCTTGCCGGTATTGACCGTGAACTCCATGCGGATCTCGGCACCCTCGTCCAGCGTGCAGAGCACGAGCTCGGGGTTGAGGATCGACACATCGCCGACGGTGTTGATGTCACCGGCGGTGACGGTGCCCGGGCCCGACTTGCGCAGGGTCATACGCTTGGGGCCCTCGCCCTGCATCTTGACGGCGATCGCCTTGATGTTGAGGACGATGTCGGTGACGTCCTCGCGAACGCCGGGAATCGACGAGAACTCATGCAGCACGCCGTCGATCTGGACGGCGGTGACCGCAGCGCCCTGAAGCGAGGAGAGCAGCACGCGCCGCAGCGCGTTGCCGAGCGTCATGCCGAAGCCGCGCTCGAGCGGACGAGCGATCACGGTAGCATGGCGCTTGGGGTCGTCTCCGACCTTGATTTCGAGCTTGTTCGGCTTGGACAAATCCTGCCAGTTCTTGCTGATCACGACCGCACTCCTGGTGCTTCATCTCTCGGCGGCGACGGGCCGCCCCGTACCGGCGCCCGCCAGTGCGAGCGCCGCAATCCAATCCGGGCGTCAGACGCGACGGCGCTTGCGCGGCCGGCAGCCATTGTGCGGGATCGGCGTCACGTCGCGGATCGAGGTCACGGTGAAGCCGGCGGCCTGGAGGGCGCGCAGAGCCGATTCACGCCCCGAACCCGGGCCCGTCACCTCGACTTCGAGGGTGCGCATGCCGTGCTCGGCAGCCTTGCGGGCCGCATCCTCGGCCGCGACCTGGGCGGCATAGGGGGTCGACTTGCGCGAACCCTTGAAGCCCATGGTGCCGGCGGACGACCACGAGATCGTGTTGCCCTGGGCGTCGGTGATGGTGATCATGGTGTTGTTGAACGAGGCGTTCACATGCGCGACGCCAGAAACGATGTTCTTGCGTTCACGACGACGAACGCGCTGGGCTTCCTTGGCCATGGTCTTTCTTTCATCCTTCGAGCGCGCCCGTCATGCCAGGCGCTGGGGATGTCGCCTGCCCTTGAACGGGTCAGGCGACGCATAGACAGCGGGCCGGATGACCGGCCCGCCGAAACTCACTTCTTMTTGCCGGCGATCGGCTTGGCCTTGCCCTTGCGGGTGCGCGCATTGGTATGCGTGCGCTGGCCACGGACCGGCAGCGAGCGACGATGACGCAGACCGCGATAGCAGCCGAGATCCATCAGGCGCTTGATGTTCATCGAGACTTCACGACGCAGGTCGCCCTCGACAAGGTAGTCGCGGTCGATCGTCTCACGGATCTGAAGCACCTCCGCGTCGGTCAGCTGGTTGACGCGACGCTCGTCGGCGATGCCGACCTTCTGGCAGATTTCCTTGGCCTTCTGGGCACCGATGCCGTGGATATACTGCAAACCGATGACGACGCGCTTGCCGGTCGGAATGTTAACGCCCGCGATACGAGCCATGGTCTCTTCTCCATTGTCGGCCGAGGCGCCCGATGGCTGCCCGGCAGTGAAAACCTACCCGCGTCCGGTGGAGGCCGGCCCCTGCGAGCGTTGAATCGGCTCCATGCGAGAACGCGACGTCGCCCCTCCTCGCGAAGGTAACGGCATCGCCACATGCAACCGGATGAGGGTCGTTAGTCGGTCGAAGCTCTTGAGTCAACCCGCCGAACTCAGGAATCATGCCAGCTTCCTCGAAGCTGCTCTTACTCGGCCGGCAGGCGGCGTTACGGCTCAGCCCAGCTCAAGCGGACTGCGCCCCGCCCGACCGAAATCGATTCGGCACCTGCCGCAAGCGCGTTCCGGGCTTCGTTGAGCGGGGCGGCATACGCCCTCTTCGAAACAGAAATCCCCGGCGCGACGAGAACCGTCTCCGCCGGGGCTGATATCGCTGACGACAGCAAGGTCAGAAGTACGAGCCCGATGCCGAACCCGTGCCCGCGCATTGCTAAGCGCCGAGTGCCTTGCAGATCGCACCCGTCACCTCGTCGATCGGCTTCATGCCGTCGATCGCAGTGAGCTGGCCACGCTTCGCATAATAGGGCGAAACCACAGCGGTATCGCGGTTATAGGCTTCGAGCCGGGTCTTGAAGACCACCGGATCGTCATCCTTGCGCACCGGTTGCCCGGCCGCCTTCGCCTCTTCGGCACGACGGATGATCCGGTCGACGAGCTTGTCCTGATCGACCGTGAGCTCCAGGACCGCGTCGAGCTTCAGCCCCTTCTGCGCCAGCATGGCGTCGAGCGCCTCGGCCTGGGCCAGCGTGCGCGGAAAGCCGTCGAGGATGAAGCCCCGCTTCGCGTCCGGCTCTTCGATGCGATCGGCAACGATCCCGATGACGATATCGTCCGAGACCAGTCCGCCGGCATCCATCACCGCCTTGGCCTTGAGCCCCACCGGCGTCCCGGCCGCAACCGCGGCCCGGAGCATGTCGCCGGTCGAGAGCTGCGGAATGCCATGCTTCTCGACGATACGGGTTGCCTGAGTACCCTTGCCCGCCCCCGGCGGCCCCAGGAAGATCAATCGCATCAGCGCCTCGCCCCTCGCAACTTCGCCTTCTTGACCAGCCCCTCATACTGGTGGGCCAGCAGATGCCCGTGAACCTGCGCCACGGTATCCATGGTTGTCGTCACCACGATGAGCAGCGAGGTGCCGCCCAGGAGGATGATCGGAATCTGGGCATACGTGATCATGAACTCKGGGATAAGGCAGACAATAGTCAGATAGCCTGCGCCGAGAACGGTGATCCGGGTCAGCACGCGGTCGATATGCTCGGCGGTGCGCTCGCCCGGGCGGATGCCCGGCATGAAGCCGCCATGCTTCTTCAGATTGTCCGCCGTCTCGACCGGATTGAACACGATGGCGGTGTAGAAGAAGCAGAAGAAGATGATCAGCGCGGCGTAGAGGATCATGAACAGCGGCCGGCCATGCGCCAGATAGGTCGCCACCGTCGACAGCATGCCGGTGCCGCCCGAGGCCTGCGAGAAGCTGGCGATCGTCGTCGGCAGCAGCAGCAGCGAGGAGGCGAAGATCGGCGGGATGACGCCCGACGTGTTGAGCTTCAGCGGCAGGAACGAGGTCTGGCCCTCGTACATGCGGTTGCCGACCTGGCGCTTGGGATAGTTGATCAGCAGGCGGCGCTGGGCCCGCTCCATGAACACGCAGAAGGCGATGACGCAGATGGCCATGACCAGGATCAGCAGCAGCAGGCCGGTCGAAATCGCGCCCTGACGGCCAAGCTCGAGGGTCTGGGCGAGCTGCGACGGGAATTCCGCGATGATGCCCGAGAAGATGATCATCGAGGTGCCGTTGCCGATGCCGCGGCTGGTGATCTGTTCACCGAGCCAGAGCAGGAACATCGTACCGCCGACCAGCGTGATCGTCGTCGAGAGCAGGAAGAACGGGCCGGGTTCGAGCACCAGATTGCCGGACCCCTGCAGGCCGACACCGATGCCGTAGGCCTGGAACACGGCCAGCACGAGGGTCAGGTAGCGGGTGTACTGGTTGAGGACCTTGCGGCCCTGCTCGCCTTCCTTCTTCAGCGCCTCGAAGGTCGGCACCACGCTCGACAGGAGCTGGATGATGATCGAGGCCGATATATAGGGCATGATCGCGAGCGCAAAGATCGCCAGTCGCCCGACGGCACCGCCCGAAAACATGTTGAACAGGCCGAGCACGCCGGTCTGCGACTGTTTGAACAGGTCGGCAACGGCGTCGGGGTTCATGCCCGGCAGCGGGATATAGGTACCGAGCCGGTAGACGATGAGCGCCCCCAGCGTGAACCAGATCCGCTTCTTGAGCTCGTCCGCCTTCGCGAGCGCGCCGAAATTCAGGTTTGCCGCAAGCTGTTCAGCCGCCGATGCCATGCGTCCGGTCCTTGATCGKAATAAACGTCAAACAGTCGAACGGCGGCCTAGGCTTCTGGCCTGGCCGCCGTTCGCAATCGCTCATGTAAGCGTCGCTGTCACGCCTGTGAAGCAGCAGCCGCCAGGATCTTGACCGAGCCGCCAGCCTTTTCGATGGCCTCGACCGCCGACTTCGACGCGCCTGCCACTTCGAAGGCAAGCTTCGTCTTCAGTTCGCCGACGCCGAGGATCTTGACGCCGTCGGGGGCCGCCTTCGAGATCACGCCAGCCGCAACCAGCGCCTCGATGGTGACGACGCCCTTGCCGTCGAGCTTGCCGGCCTCGACCGCCTGCTGGATCCGACCGAGATTGACCTCGTTCAGTTCCTTGGCGAAGAGGTTGTGGAAGCCGCGCTTCGGCAGGCGACGATAAAGCGGCATCTGACCGCCTTCGAAGCCCTTGACCGCCACGCCGGCACGGGCCTTCTGACCCTTGACGCCGCGTCCACCAGTCTTGCCCTTGCCGGAGCCGATACCACGGCCGACACGGATGCGGGACTTGTGGGCGCCTTCGTTGTCACGAATGTCTGTGAGTTTCATCGGACAATCCCCCTCACTTCGCGTCGACGACGCGGACGAGGTGCTTGACCTTCTCGATCATGCCACGGACGGAAGCGGTGTCCTGCAGGGTCGATTGGCGGCGGATCTTGTTCAGGCCGAGACCGATCAGGGTCTGGCGCTGCGAGGCCTCACGGCGGATCGGGCTACCGATCTGCTCGACGACCACGGTCTTTTCAGCTTTTGCCATGGTGCAGCCCTCACGCTTCGGCCGCGGCGTCGGTGCCGGCATCGCGACGACGCGACTGCAGGGCCGAAACCTTCAGGCTGCGGCGCGCGGCGACGCCACGCGGGCTGTCCTCGTTCTTGAGCGCCGAGAAGGTGGCGCGCACGAGGTTGTAGGGGTTCGACGAACCGAGCGACTTCGACACGACATCCTGCATGCCAACCGCCTCGAAGACGGCGCGCATCGGACCACCGGCGATGATGCCGGTACCGGCCGGAGCTGCACGCAGCACGACGCGACCGGCGCCGTGGCGGCCCTGGACGTCGTGATGGAGCGTGCGGCCTTCGCGCAGCGGAATGCGGACCAGCCCGCGCTTGGCGGCTTCAGTCGCCTTGCGGATGGCTTCCGGCACTTCGCGAGCCTTGCCATGGCCGAAGCCGACGCGGCCCTTCTGGTCACCGACGACGACGAGGGCAGCAAAGCCGAAACGACGGCCGCCCTTCACCACCTTGGCGACGCGATTGATGTGGACCAGACGATCCACGAATTCCGAATCGCGCTCTTCGCGATCCTGACGGTCACGAGGTTCTCTCGCCATGTCATCCTCTTACTTGCGCGGACGCTGCCTGATGCAGCGCCGCTCGCTCGAGCATCCCGGATGGGATGTCAGAAGTTCAGTCCGGCCTCGCGGGCCGCATCGGCAAGCGCCTTGACGCGACCATGATACATGTAGGAGCCGCGATCGAAGACCACGTCCTTCACGCCGGCCTTGACCGCACGCTCGGCAACCAACTTGCCGATCGTGGCCGCAGCCTCGACATTCGCGCCCGACTTGATGTCGCCGCGGATGTCCTTGTCCAGGCTCGAGGCCGACGCGAGGGTGATGCCCTTCGCGTCGTCGATGACCTGGGCATAGATCTGCTTGCCGGTGCGATGCACCGACAGGCGAGCGCGGCCATTGGCGACCGCCTTGATGGCGCGACGGACACGGGCCCGGCGGCGCGCAGTGTTTTCTGTCTGCTTGCTCATGGCTCGCGTCCTTACTTCTTCTTCCCTTCCTTGCGGAAGATGAATTCGCCGGCGTACTTGACGCCCTTGCCCTTGTAGGGCTCGGGACCGCGATAGTCGCGGATCTCAGCGGCGGTCTGGCCGACCACCTGCTTGTCGATGCCGGTGATGACGATTTCAGTCGGCTTCGGCGTGACGATCGCGACCCCGGCCGGGATCGCATAGTCGATGTCGTGGCTGTAGCCGAGCGACAGCTTGAGCACCTTGCCGGTGACGGCGGCCTTGTAGCCGACGCCGTTGATCTCAAGCTTCTTCTCGAAGCCGTTGGTGACGCCCGTCACCAGATTGGCGACGCGAGCCCGGGACGTGCCCCAGAGCGAGCGCGCACGCTTGCTCTGCGAGCGCGGCTGAACGGCGATGGCGCCGTTCTCGAGCGCAACCGAGACATCATCGGGCACGGAGAAGGAGAGTTCCCCCTTCGAGCCCTTGATGCTCACGAGCTGGCCGGACACGTTGGCGGTTACGCCAGCGGGAACCGGAACAGGCTTTTTACCGATACGAGACATTGGATTTCTCCTGATGAGCGGCGCAGAAGGTCAGAAGACCTTGCAAAGCACTTCGCCGCCCACGTTCTGCTCGCGGGCAAGATGATCGGGCATCACGCCCTTCGGCGTGGAGACGATGGTCACGCCGAGGCCGTCGGCCACGCGCGGCATCGTGTCCACCGAAGAGTAGACGCGGCGGCCGGGCTTCGAGACCCGAGAGATGGCACGGATGACCGGCTGCCCCTCATGGTACTTCAGCTCGATGTCGAACTCGGTCCGGCCATTGCCGAACTCGGTCGTGGAATAGCCGCGGATGTAACCCTCGGCCTGAAGCACGTCGAGCACGCGGGCACGAAGCTTCGAGCCCGGGGTGGTCACGCGCGACTTGCGCCGCATCTGCGCATTGCGGATGCGGGTCAGCATATCGCCAAGCGGATCAATGATCGCCATGATGCGTCCTCCTCACCAGCTCGACTTGACGAGGCCGGGAACCAGCCCCTTGTTGCCGAGCTCGCGCAGAGCAACGCGCGACATCTTCAGCTTGCGATACACGGCGCGCGGACGGCCGGTCACTTCGCAGCGGTTGCGCACCCGGTTTGCAGCCGAGTTGCGCGGCAGTTCAGCCAGCTTGAGGCGAGCAAGGAAGCGCTCGTCCATGGACTGGCTCTCGTCATTCGCGATCGCGAGAAGACGCGCCCGCTTGCCCGCGTACTTCTTCACGAGCTGCCTGCGGTGTTCGTTCTTCTCGACGGAGCTTTTCTTAGCCATCGATCTCTCCTGGTTTCCGCGTATGAGCGGTAAGGCTCACTGCCGGAACGGGAAGTTGAAGTGCTTGAGCAGAGCGCGCGCTTCGTCGTCCGACTTCGCAGTCGTGCAGACGATCACGTCCATGCCCCAGACCTGGTCGACCTTGTCGTAGTTGATCTCAGGGAACACGATGTGCTCCTTGATGCCGAGCGCGAAATTGCCGCGCCCGTCGAACGACTTCGGGTTGAGACCACGGAAGTCGCGCACGCGCGGCAAGGCGATGGTGACGAGCCGGTCGACGAACTCGAACATCTTGGTCTTGCGCAGCGTGACCTTGCAGCCAACCGCCATGTTCTCGCGCAGCTTGAAGCCGGCGATGGCGAGGCGGGACTTGGTGATGACCGGCCTCTGACCGGCGATCATGGCGAGGTCGCCAGCTGCACTGTCGACCTTTTTACGGTCGGCAGTCGCTTCGCCCACGCCCATGTTGATGACGACCTTCTCGATCGTCGGGACTTCCATCACGTTCTTGTAGCCGAACTCGGCGATCATCGCCGGACGAACGACGTCCTCGTAATGCTTCTTCATGCGCGGCGTGAGAGCCGCCTGCTGATTCTCAGCCATCGATCAGATCTCCCGAACGCTTGGCGAAACGCACCTTGCGGCCGTCATCGAGCACCTTGAAACCGACGCGGGTCGGCTTGCCGTCCTTGGGATCGGCGACGGCCAGGTTCGACAGATCGATCGTGGCCTCCTTGCTGATGATGCCACCCTCGGACTGTGCCGAGGCCTTGGTGTGCTTCTTCACGAGGTTGACGCCACGCACCACGGCGCGGGCATCCTTCGGCAGCACCTGGAGCACTTCGCCGGCCTTGCCCTTGTCACGGCCGGCCAACACGACGACCTTGTCGCCCTTCTTGATCTTCGCAGCCATTACAGCACCTCTGGCGCAAGCGAGATGATCTTCATGTGGTTCTTGGCGCGAAGTTCGCGCGGAACCGGTCCGAAGATACGGGTGCCCACCGGCTCCTTCTGGTTGTTGATCAGCACGGCCGCATTGCGGTCGAAACGGATCACCGAACCATCGGCGCGCTTCACGTCCTTAGCGGTCCGAACGACKACCGCCTTCATGACGTCGCCCTTCTTCACGCGGCCGCGGGGAATGGCTTCCTTGATCGAAACGACGATAATATCACCGACACCGGCGTATTTCCGCTTCGACCCGCCGAGAACCTTGATGCACATCACACGACGGGCGCCGGAGTTATCCGCGACCTCGAGATTCGTCTGCACCTGGATCATGGCCTTGATCCTTCCAAACTGTATCAGCGCGGTTTCCGGGCGCGGCGTCAGCGCCGACCCGGACTACGACTGACGGGGGTCGATCGCCCCCTGGCCTCAATAAAGTGACTTACGCCTTAGGAGCGTTGTCGAGCACAACCCAGCTTTTCAGCTTGGAAATGGGCTTGGATTCCTCAATCCAGACCGAATCCCCAACCTTGAACGTCTGCGCCTCATCGTGGGCGTGATAGTTCTTGGTCCGGCGAACAGTCTTCTTGAGGAGCGGGTGCGTATAACGCCGCTCGACCTTCACCACAACAGTTTTGTTCTGCTTGTCGCTAACGACGACGCCCTGCAGCACGCGCTTCGGCATTGTCCTACTCCTCAGGCGCTCGCCGCAACGGTCTTCGACCGCTGCAGCGTCTTGATGCGAGCGATATCCTTGCGCACCTCAGTCACCCGAGCGGTATTCTCGAGCTGGCCGGTAGCGCGTTGGAAACGCAGGTTAAACTGCTCCTTCTTCAGCTTCAGGAGTTCGTCCTGGAGCTGGTCGACACTCATCACCTTGAGATCGGACAGGCGTTGCGTAGCTTTCATGTCGCCCTCCTTACTCGGCGATGCGCTGGATGAAGCGGGTCTTGATCGGCAGCTTGGCGGCGCCGAGACGAAGCGCCTCGCGCGCCGTCTCCTCTTCCACCCCGTCGATCTCGAACATGATTCGCCCAGGCTTGACCTTGGCTGCCCAGAATTCAGGGGCGCCCTTGCCCTTGCCCATGCGGACTTCGGTCGGCTTCTTCGAAACTGGCACGTCCGGGAAGATCCGGATCCAGACGCGGCCAGCACGCTTCATGGCGCGAGTGATCGCACGACGGGCAGCTTCGATCTGACGGGCCGTGACGCGCTCAGGCATCAGGGCCTTCAGGCCGAACTGGCCGAAATTGAGGTCCGTGCCGCCCTTGGCAACGCCTGAGATGCGTCCCTTGAACTGCTTGCGGAACTTGGTTCGCTTTGGTTGCAACATGGCTCTTCTCGATCAGCCTTACGCAGCCTGCTCGCGACGATCGCGACCGCCGGAGCGACCACCTTCGTCAGAGAGACGCTTGTCCTGGGCCATCGGGTCGTGTTCGAGGATCTCGCCCTTGAAGATCCAGACCTTGATGCCGCACGTGCCGTAGGTGGTGAAGGCGGTGCCGACACCGTAATCCACATCGGCGCGCAGCGTGTGCAGCGGCACGCGGCCTTCGCGGTACCATTCCAGGCGCGCGATTTCCGCGCCGCCGAGACGACCCGAGCAGTTGATGCGGATGCCCTCGGCGCCCAGACGCATGGCCGACTGAACGGCCCGCTTCATGGCGCGACGGAACGCGACGCGACGCTCGAGCTGCTGAGCGATGGAGTCGGCCACCAGGGTGGCGTCGATCTCGGGCTTGCGGACCTCGACGATGTTGATCGTCACATCGGCCTTGGTCAGCTTCGAGACTTCCTTGCGCAGCTTCTCGATATCGGCGCCCTTCTTGCCGATCACCACGCCCGGACGAGCCGAGTGGATGGTGACGCGGCACTTCTTGTGCGGGCGCTCGATGATGATCTTGGAGACCGCCGCCTGCTTCAGCAGCTTCATCAGCGCGGCGCGGATCTTCATGTCTTCGTGCAGCAGCTGACCGTACTCACCCTTCTGCGCGAACCAGCGCGAGTCCCAGGTGCGGTTGATGCCGAGGCGAAGGCCGATCGGATTGATTTTCTGACCCATCGTTCTCTCCTCAGGCCTTGGCCGCCTGGACTTCGCGCACCACGATCGTGATGTTCGCGAAGGGCTTCATGATCCGGGCTCCACGGCCGCGGGCGCGGGCATGGAAGCGCTTCATGACCAGGGCCTTGCCGACGAAAGCCTGCGCAACGACGAGATCGTCGACGTCGAGATCATGATTGTTCTCGGCGTTGGCGATGGCGCTCTGCAGACACTTGCGAACGTCGAGCGAGATCCGCTTACGCGAGAACTCGAGATCGGCGAGCGCGGTCGAGACCTTCTTGCCACGGATGAGCTGAGCGACGAGGTTCAGCTTCTGCGGGCTGACGCGAAGGTTGCGGGCAACCGCAACGGCTTCGTTCTCCGGCAGCGCACGGGGGGCGGATGGCTTACCCATGGCTTACTTCCTCTTCGCCTTCTTGTCGGCAGCGTGGCCGTGGAAGGTGCGCGTCGGCGAGAACTCGCCGAACTTGTGGCCCACCATTTCCTCGGACACGTTCACCGGCACATGCTTGTGACCGTTGTAGACGCCGAACGTCAGACCGACGAACTGCGGAAGGATCGTGGAGCGGCGGCTCCAGATCTTGATCACCTCGGCCCGGCTCGCCGAACGGGCGACCTCGGCCTTTTTCAGAAGGTATCCGTCGACAAACGGACCTTTCCAAATCGAACGCGCCATGACGGACCTCAGTTCTTCTTCTTGCGGGCGTGACGGCTCGACACGATGAACGTATCGGTCCGCTTATTCGAGCGGGTCTTCTTGCCCTTGGTCGGCAGTCCCCACGGCGTGACCGGGTGACGACCGCCCGAGGTACGACCCTCACCACCACCATGCGGGTGGTCGACCGGGTTCATCGAGACGCCGCGGTTATGCGGACGACGGCCGAGCCAGCGCGAGCGACCGGCCTTGCCCATGTTGGTGTTCATGTGGTCGGGGTTCGAAACCGCGCCCACCGTAGCATAGCACAGGCCGCTGATCAGGCGCTGTTCGCCCGAGTTCAGGCGGACGATGACATAGCCCTGGTCGCGACCGACGATCTGGGCGTAGTTGCCTGCAGACCGCGCCAGCGCCCCACCCTTGCCGATCTTGAGCTCGACATTGTGGACGATGGTGCCGATCGGCATCGCGCCCATCGGCGAAGCATTGCCGGGCTTGATGTCGACCTGGTCGCCGGAGATCACGCTGTCGCCGACCGCCAGGCGCTGCGGCGCCAGGATGTAGGCCTGCTCGCCATCAGCGTACTTGAGCAGCGCGATGAAGGCGGTGCGGTTCGGATCATACTCGATCCGCTCCACGGTCGCCGCCACGCCCGGCTTGCCGMGACGCTTGAAGTCGACGATCCGGTAGCTCTGCTTATGTCCACCGCCACGGAAACGAACCGTGATGCGGCCGAGATTGTTGCGCCCACCCTTCGAGGACTTACCCTCGGTGAGAGCCTTGACCGGCTTGCCCTTGTAGAGCTCGCTGCGGTCGACGATCACGAGCTGGCGAAGGCTCGGCGTGATCGGCTTGAAACTTTTCAAAGCCATGATGACGATCCTTCCTCAGAGGCCCGTGGTCACGTCGATCGAGTGACCTTCTTCGAGGGTCACTACGGCCTTCTTGACGTCCGAACGCTGTCCGAGCCGGCCCCGGAAGACCTTGACCTTGCCTTCGGTGACGAGCGTATTGACGCTCTTCACCTTGACATCGAACAACTTCTCGATAGCCGCCTTGATCTGCGGCTTGGTCGCGGTCTTCGCGACCTTGAAGACGACTTTGTTATGCTCGGAGAGCATGGTCGCCTTTTCGGTGATCACCGGGCCACGAATGACATCGTAGTGGCGCGGATCCAGGTTCTTTGCAGACTGGCTCATTTGAAGCGCGCCTCCAGCGCATCGACAGCCGAGCGCGTCAGCACAAGCTTATCGCGACGCAGGATGTCGTAGACGTTGATGCCCTGAACCGGCAGGACGTCGACGTTCGGGATCGAACGCGCGGCCAGGCCGAAGTTCACATCGATCTCGGCGCCGCCGATCACCAGCGCGCTGGACAGATCCAGCTTGCCGAAGTGACCGAGCAGGACCTTGGTCTTCGGCTCGGCGAGCGTGACGTCGTCGATGATGATCAGGCCGGCGTCCTTGGCCTTGGCCGAGAGCGCATGGCGCAGAGCCAGGGCACGGACCTTCTTCGGCAGATCATGCGCATGATCACGCACGATCGGACCGAAGGCCTTGCCGCCGCCGCGGAACTGCGGAGCCGAAGCTGCACCGTGACGAGCGCCACCGGTGCCCTTCTGCTTGTAGATCTTCTTGCGGGTGCGATCGACTTCCGAACGCCCCTTGGACTTGTGGGTCCCGGCGCGACGCTTGGCGAGCTGGTAGCGCACCATGCGGGCGAGAAGATCGGCGCGCGGCTCAAGACCGAAGATCGAGTCCGAAAGCTCGACCGAGCCGGCATTGCCGCCCTCGAGAGTGGTGATATCGAGCTTCATCACGCGTTCTCCTCAACTGCTTCAGCCGCAGGAGCCTGCGTGGTTTCGCCAGCAACCTTGAACTTGCCAGGAAGCGGCGCATCCTTCGGCAGGGCGCGCTTGACGGCGTCGCGGACGTGGATCCAGCCGCCGGCAACGCCGGGAACGGCGCCCTCGACCAGGATCAGGCCGCGCTCGGCGTCCGTCTGGACGACGCGCAGGTTCTGCGTGGTCACGCGCTCGGCACCGAGATGGCCCGGCATCTTCTTGTTCTTGAAGGTCTTGCCGGGGTCCTGACGACCACCGGTCGAACCGATCGAACGATGCGAGACCGAGACACCGTGCGTGGCCCGCAGACCGCCGAAGTTCCAGCGCTTCATACCGCCGGCAAAACCCTTACCGGTGGTGGTGCCGCTGACATCGACGAACTGGCCGACGACGAAGTGATCGGCAGTCAGCTCGGCGCCGACGGGGATCAACGCATCGTTGCTGACGCGGAACTCCACGACCTGGCGCTTGGGCTCGACCTTGGCCACGGCAAAATGACCGCGCTCAGCCTTCGAGACGTTCTTGACCTTGGCCAAGCCCGACCCGAGCTGAACGGCGACATAGCCGTTCTTCTCGATCGTGCGATGCGCGACAACCTGACAGCTGTCGAGCTTCAGCACGGTGACTGGGATGTGTTCACCGGCATCCGTGAAGATGCGGGTCATCCCGACTTTCTGTGCAATCACACCGGAACGCATCGGTGCATACCTTCTCTTGGGGTCATGTCCATCCGGGGTATCCGGAAACAGAGGACCCGACGATGGATCAGAGCTTGATTTCGACGTCGACGCCGGCGGCGAGATCGAGCTTCATGAGGGCGTCGACCGTCTGGGGGGTCGGATCGACGATGTCCAGGACCCGCTTGTGGGTCCGCATTTCGAACTGCTCGCGCGACTTCTTGTCGATGTGGGGCGAGCGGTTGACCGTGAACTTCTCGATAAGCGTCGGCAGCGGGATGGGCCCGCGAACCTGGGCGCCTGTCCGCTTCGCCGTCGACACGATCTCGCGCGTGGAGGCGTCGAGGATGCGGTGGTCGAACGCCTTGAGGCGGATCCGGATGTTCTGACCGTTCATGGTCTTGTTCTCTCCGTGACGTGAAAAGGCAAAGGCCCTTGGAAGGGCCTTCGCCCTCACGAAAACGCGTTACGCGATGATGCTGGCGACGACGCCGGCGCCGACGGTCCTGCCGCCTTCGCGGATGGCGAAGCGCAGCTTCTCCTCCATCGCGATCGGCACGATCAGGTGCACTTCCATGGTGATGTTGTCACCAGGCATCACCATCTCGGTGCCCTCAGGCAGGTGCACCACGCCGGTCACGTCCGTCGTGCGGAAGTAGAACTGCGGGCGGTAGTTGGTGAAGAACGGCGTATGGCGGCCGCCCTCTTCCTTCGTCAGGATGTAGGCCTCGGCCTTGAA
>NZ_JBFTKP010000036.1:0-60553 GCF_056396005.1 Allobosea sp. 05T439
GCCGGTAGAGGATCGACAGGATCATGGTGTTGATCGCGACCGACTTGCCCGAGCCGGTGGTGCCGGCGACGAGCAGATGCGGCATGCGGGCAAGATCGGCGATCACCGGCTCGCCGCCGATGGTCTTGCCGAGGCAAAGCGCCAGCTTGTGCTTGGTCGATTCGAAATCCTGGCTGGCGAGCAGCTCGCGCAGGAAGACGGTCTCGCGCTTGGCATTGGGCAGTTCGATGCCGATCGCGTTCTTGCCCTGGACGACGGCGACACGCGCCGAGATCGCGCTCATCGAGCGGGCGATGTCGTCGGCCAGCGAGATCACCCGCGACGACTTGATGCCCGGCGCCGGCTCAAGCTCGTACAGCGTCACGACCGGGCCGGGACAGGCCTGGACGATCTCGCCGCGTATGTTGAAATCCTCGAGCACCCCTTCGAGCAATCCCGCATTCTGCTGCAGGGTCTCGGTCGAGACCGCCGCCTCGGGCTGCGTCTTCGGCTCGGCAAGATAGCTCAGCGGCGGCAGCTCGAAGACGCCCGTCTGCATGAGGGGTGCGGGCGCAGGCAGCGCCTTGCGTCGTCTTGCCTGACGATCGACACCGGCAGGTTCGTCGGCCTCGCCATTCCGGGTTGGCTCAGGCTCGCTTTCCAGCTTGGCTGCAGGCAGAACGGCTTGCGCCACGCGGGGCTCGGCATGCGAGCGGCTTTCGCCGGACGCCTGCACACCGGGCGCGATGTCGCTCTTGGACCATGCAGCGCCTCCGAGTTGGAGGTTGACCGTATAGGTTTGCGACCAGCTCAAGGCCGGAGCGGAACTGGGAATGACGTTCAGTGCTAGGTCGCTAACCGGAAGAGCAAGGACCGCATCAGCGTCCCCGCTCTCGACTGAGGATGGAGCGTCTTCGGCATAGTCCCGGTGCAGAGGCGTCGCTGGCTCCTCCCACGGCGCCTCAGGCGCGGGGCTGGACATGCCTTCGGCAGAGATCGACCCAAGATCCCAGAACGCATGGTCCGAGATATTCGCGTAGAGCTCGAGTGCGCCATCCGCCTCGCTCTCAGCGGGAACGATCTCCATGACTTCCCGTGCGGCTACTTCCGGCGTGGCTTCTTCGAAACTCACATGGTCTTCGTCCGCAGGCGGGATCGCATCGCATGGATCGATCTCGACCTTGGCCTCAACGACCGCGTCGACGTCCACCATGGGTGTCGTCGTAGCCTCCAGCCCACCCCACACCTTCCGCAGGAGATGGTCCGGCGTCCTTGTGTAGCGCACACGACTGGGCGCCGCGTCAGGGTCCGGCGCTCGGTGCACGGGAGTGATGACCGCGGAAACGGGCAGCTGAGCGCGCAGACCGTGAGGGACCTGCCTCGCGGCCCTCTCGTCAGAGCTGCCGGGCATGGATGTCGGGCAATGATCGTCGTTTCCGTCGATACGTTGCGGATAGAGTTTCAACTTACGCATCGACAGTTACGGCTACTATTTTGGAAGGGACGGTGGTGCTGAATGCGTATCGGGGCAGGGTTAACGCCTCGTGAAACTCAAGCCGGACGGAGCGAGCCACGCAACGCCACAGCTTCCCTCACCGTCGTTAGATACGGGGCCTGCCGCAGTGCTTGCCGAGGGGGCTGAGCGTCGGACGCGCCAAAGGGTCGCACTTTGAAAAACATGATTCAGCTTCATTCATGATTAACCAAGCGCGCGCTTAATCAAGATCGAACACAGTTAGGGTTTCCCAGCACTGAAGATCGGGACAGCAAGCCGACCCGCTTGCGGCTCATCGTGATGAGTCTGCGTGAGCGGGGTGGGTGTTGGCGCGCGTCGGAGGCGGGAAGAGTACCAGAGTATCCCGAGAGTACGACGCATGAGTTTTTCGTCCGGTCCGACTGCTGGCCTCGCCCCTCGTGCGCGCAATCGCCGACACAGGATCCGTTTCTCCCGAATTGCCTTCGTCGTCGCGACCCTGGGTCTGAGCGCGGCAGCCGGCTTCTGGGCACAGAAGGACGGTCAGCCGATCGTCTCTGCCGTGCGTGAGCTTGCCCCCATGCTGGAACCGATCTTGGTCGCTTCCAGCCGACGCTACGATCCGCTCCTTGATCCCGACTATTCGCTGGGGCCGGCTCCTCTCACCCTTGGCGAAAGCTCTCCCCTGGCCGCCGGCTTCCAATCCGCCGCGGCGCCCCCTGCCGACCCCGTCGAGCTGCCGGCTCCGGCCGTCGAACCGGAGATCGTTGCGCCGGTGCCGCAGCCGCAGGACGCGCCCAAGCTCGCTCAGATTACGCCGCTTCCGGTGCCGCGCCCGTCCGAGCTTCGCCTTCCCGCCGATCCGGAGGCTCCGCGCGTAGTCGAGCGCCAGACCACCCGGCGGACACGGACCGCCGCCGTCCCGCCCGCGCCGACGGCAGCAGATAACCGCTCGTTCTTCGAGAAGATCTTTGGGGTGCAGCGCTCGTCGGGGCCGGCTCTCGCCTATGCAGCGCCGGAGGACGACGTCGTCGACAGGAGCCGCGGCAGAAAGCTCAGCCCGACCTTGCCGGCTTCGGCGGGCGTCTCGGCCCAGGCGACGGCCATCTACGATATCTCGGCGCGCATGGTGTACATGCCAAATGGCGACCGGCTCGAGGCGCATTCTGGGCTCGGCGACAAGATGGACGACCCACGCTTCGCGCATGTGAGGATGCAGGGTGTCACGCCGCCGCATGTCTACGATCTGAAGGAGCGCGAGGCTCTTTTCCACGGTGTGCGGGCTATACGGCTCCACCCGGTCGGCGGCAGCGGCGCCATCCACGGACGCGCCGGCCTGTTGGCGCATACCTACCTCCTCGGACCGCGAGGGGATTCGAACGGATGCGTTTCGTTCAGGGACTACGACAAGTTCCTGCAGGCCTATCTCAGGGGTGAGGTCAAACGCCTGGTCGTCGTAGCCAGCATGTAGGCCGGACTTCGCGGCCCGCGTCCGAGGCCGCTTTTCCTCCACTGCGCAACGAATCCAATCGGTCGCTGCATTGCGCCGACCCAGGCTGGCCGCTTTTCCTGGAGCAGGGGGAAGCCTATCGGCATCAAGAACAGCGCTGGCCCTATGGGAGCATGTCCATAGGGCGCGAAGATTGAGCCGGGCTGAAGCCTCGCCGCGATAAGCTTGGCCAGCCTCTTCCCTGAAGCGAGAGCACGCCGAGGGTCAGCCCTCGGCGTCGGCCTTGGTCTTGGCCTTCGACTTCGGCGCAGCCTTGGCGGCCGTCTTGCCGGCAGCCTTCTTTGCCGGCGCTTTGGCTGGCGCCTTCGCCGCGCTTGGACGCTTCGTCTTGGCGGCTGCCTTCGCTCCGCCCTTCGCGCCTCCGGCTTCGGCCTTGGCGTTGACGAGTTCGACCGCCTGTTCGAGCGTCAGGCTCTCCTGCGTCATCGCCTTGGGCAGGGTCGCGTTGACCTTGCCCCAGTTGACATAGGGGCCGTATTTGCCGGCGCGCACGACGAGCTTGCCGCCAGCAGGATGCTCGCCGACCTCCCGTCCTGGCACCGCCGCTCCACGACCGAACCGTCCTCCGCCCGCACCGCTMTCCTTGGCGACGATAAGGTCGATGGCGCGGTTGCCGCCGAGCGCGAGGACATCGTCGTCCTTGTCGATATTGGCGTAGGTCTTGCCGTGCTGGACGTAGGGGCCGTAGCGACCGATGCCGACCAGGATCGGCTCGCCGCTCTCCGGATGCTTCGCGACTTCCTTGGGCAGCGCAAGCAATGCCAGCGCCTTGTCGAGATCGACGGCAGCCGCGCTCATGCCCTTGGGCAAGCTCTGGCGCTTCGGTTTCTCGCCCTCGCCGAGCTGGACATAGGGGCCGAAACGACCGTCACGCAGCGTCACATCCTGATCCGTGACCGGATCCTTGCCAAGGACCCGCACGCCGGGCGCGCCCTGGCCACCCTCGGCCGTGGCCTCGCCGTCATTGGCCGGAACGGTCAGCGGCCGGGTGTAGCGGCATTCCGGGTAGTTCGAGCAGCCGACGAAAGCGCCGAACTTGCCAAGCTTCAGCGAGAGCTGACCGGTGCCGCAGGTCGGGCAGGTGCGCGGATCGCCGCCATCGCCGCGCGCTGGGAAGATATGTTCTCCCAGCACACCGTTCAGCGCTTCCAGCACCTCGGTGACGCGCAGGTCCTTGGTGCCGGCGATGGCCTGGGTAAACTCTTCCCAGAACTCGCGCAGCAGCGCCTTCCAGTCGATCTCGGCATTTGAGACACGGTCGAGCTTCTCTTCCAGGCTGGCCGTGAAGTCGAACTCGACATAGCGTCCGAAGAAGCTCTCGAGGAAAGCGGTGACCAGCATGCCCTTGTCCTCGGGCACCAGCCGCTTCTTCTCGATGCGGACATATTCGCGGTCGCGCAGCGTGGCCAGCGTCGCGGCATAGGTCGAGGGTCGGCCGATGCCGAGCTCTTCCATGCGCTTGACCAGGCTCGCCTCGGAGAAGCGCGGCGGCGGCTCGGTGAAGTGCTGATCGGCGGCGATGGCGCGCTTTTCCAGCCCGTCACCCGCCTTCATCGGCGGCAGCTTCTTGCTGTCCTCATCCTCTTCGTCGTCGCGGCTCTCCTGATAGAGCGTCAGGAAGCCGTCGAAGAGCACGACCTGACCGGTGGCACGCAGCTCCAGATGACGCGAACCGACCTTGGCGGCGACGTCCACCGTCGTGCGCTCCAGCGAGGCCGATTCCATCTGGCTCGCGATGGTGCGCTTCCAGATCAACTCGTAGAGTTTGGCCTGTTCGGGCTCGAGATGGCGCACGACCATCGCTGGCAGCCGGCCGAGATCGGTCGGGCGGATGGCCTCGTGGGCTTCCTGCGCGTTCTTGGCCTTGACCGTGTATTTGCGGGGCGCGCTCGGCACATAGGCCGCACCGAACTCCTTGCCGATGACGCTGCGGGCAGCCGTGATGGCACTGCCGTCCATGTCGACGCCATCGGTTCGCATATAGGTGATGAGACCGACGGTCTCGCCGCCGATGTCGACGCCTTCATAGAGCCGCTGCGCAACCTGCATGGTGCGGGCGGGTGCCATGCCAAGCTTGCGCGAGGCTTCCTGCTGCAGCGTCGAAGTCTGGAAGGGCGGGTAGGGGTGGCGCTTGACCGGCTTGGCCTCGACCTGCGCCACGTTGAAGAGAGCTGTCTCCAGCGCCGCCTTGAATGCTTCGGCCTCCGCCCCGGTGCCGATGTCGAGCCGGGTGATCTTCTTGCCGTCGGCTCCGACCAGGCGAGCCTCGAAGGTCGCGCCGGTATCTGTCGCGAGCGTCGCAACCAGCGACCAGTATTCCCGGGCCCTGAAGGCTTCGATTTCGCGTTCGCGCTCGCAGACGAGGCGCAGGGCCACCGACTGGACGCGCCCGGCCGAGCGGGCACCGGGCAGCTTGCGCCAGAGCACCGGAGACAGGGTGAAGCCGACGAGATAGTCCAGCGCGCGGCGCGCCAGATAGGCGTCGACCAAGGCCTGATCGATCTGGCGCGGGTTGGCGAGGGCCTTCTGCACCGCATCCTTGGTCACGGCGTTGAAGGTGACGCGCTCGACCGGAATGCCCTTGATGGCGCGCTTCTGGTTCAGCGCTTCCAGCACGTGCCAGGAAATCGCCTCGCCCTCGCGATCCGGGTCGGTTGCGAGAATGATCTTCTCGGCACCCTTGGCCGCCTTGGCGATCTCCGCGACCTGCTTGGCGCCGCGCCCCTCGATTTCCCAGAGCATCTTGAAGTCGTCTTCGGGATCAACCGAGCCGTCCTTCGCGGGCAAGTCGCGAATATGCCCGAACGAGGCGATGACCTCGTAATCGGAGCCCAGGTACTTGTTGATCGTCTTGGCCTTGGCCGGCGACTCGACGACGAGGAGCTTCATGGCAGCTAAAGTCTCATGACAAAGGGGCAGGGCCAGCACGCATCGTGCCGGTCCGGCCTGGCTTGGCGCTGGGCGCCCGGGGTCAGGTTCGGAATTGCGCGCGAAAGTGGTTCAGCACGACAGCGCTGTCAAATAGGGATTGCTGCGCGAATGCAACAGTGGCGCGGCGATCAACTGTCGCTTTCCGGCCGTTCCCCGCGCGGTCGCTCCGGCCCGCCCTTGGACGAAGCGCTGGACAATGGCCATCTCGCCGCTTGCGCCGTCTTGAGTCTGTGCCTAAACAACCACCTTCAAATGACATCGCCAGCCCCGACCTATCCGCACCGCCACCTCCTCGGCATCGAGGGCCTGTCGCATCTGGATATCGAGGCTCTCCTCGATCGCGCCGAGGACTATGTCGCGCTTTCGCGACAGGTCGAGAAGAAGACGGCGACCCTGCGCGGCCGCACCCAGATCAATCTCTTCTTCGAGCCATCGACGCGCACGCAGGCCTCCTTCGAGCTTGCCGGCAAGCGCCTCGGCGCCGACGTGATGAACATGTCGGTAGCATCCTCTTCGGTGAAGAAGGGCGAGACGCTGATCGACACGGCCGCCACCCTGAACGCGATGCGCCCCGATATTCTGGTGGTGCGCCATCACGCCGCCGGTGCGGTCAACCTGCTCGCCCGCAAGGTCGACTGCTCTGTCGTCAATGCCGGCGACGGTGCGCATGAACACCCGACCCAGGCCCTGCTCGATGCGCTGACGATCCGCCGCAACAAGGGCCGGATCGCCGGGCTGACCGTCGCGATCTGCGGCGACATCGTGCATTCGCGGGTCGCCCGCTCCAACATCATCCTGCTCAATGCGCTTGGCGCAAAGGTCCGCCTGATCGCCCCCTCGACCCTGCTTCCGGTTGGCATCGAGCGTATGGGCGTCTCCGTCTTCACCGACATGAAGAAGGGACTGGAAGGGGCTGATATCGTGATGATGCTGCGTCTCCAGCTCGAGCGCATGCACGGCGCCTTCGTGCCGTCGCCGAAGGAGTATTTCCGCTATTTCGGCCTTGACCGCGACAAGCTCGCGCTGGCCAGCCCGGACGCGCTCGTAATGCATCCCGGCCCGATGAATCGCGGCGTCGAGATTTCCTCGGAAGTCGCTGACGGCGCTCAGTCCTTGATTCGCGAGCAGGTCGAGATGGGGGTCGCCGTCCGCATGGCGGTTCTGGATGCGCTGGCCCAGCATCTGCCCAATGGCTGAGCGCGGCCGAGCCATTCCCCGGCCGGTTGGAACACAACACTGAAGGCGAGACCGAGCGAGATCATGTCCGAAATGCGCGAGCTTGCGATCGTCAACGCCCAACTGGTCGATCCTGCATCGGGCCGGCAGGGGCCGGGTGCGCTTCTGCTGCGCGATGGTGCGATTGCGGAGATCGCCTGGGGCGCCGCTCCGGCGACGGGCGAGGGCGTGCAGCGGGTCGATGCGGGCGGCCTAATCCTCGCGCCAGGGCTGGTCGATCTGCGCGCCTTTCTCGGTGAACCGGGAGCGGAGTTCCGCGAAACGCTCGGCACGGGCTCGCAGGCCGCCGCGGCCGGCGGGGTCACCACGGTCGTCTGCAGGCCGGATACCGATCCGCCGATCGACGATCCCGCCATTATCGATTTCATCAAGCGCCGTGCCCGCGACAAGGCGGTCGTCAACGTGCTGCCGGCTGCTGCCCTGACCAAGGGGATCGAGGGCCGGGAGATCACCGAGTTCGGCCTGCTGCTCGAAGCAGGCGCAGTCGCCTTCACCGATGGCTCCCGGGCCGTGCGCAATCCGCAGGTCATGCGCCGCGCCATGATCTACGGCCGCGATTTCGATGCGCTGCTGATGAACCATCTCGAGGATCCGGACCTGCGCGGCGCCGGCGTGATGAACGAGGGTGAGTTCGCCAGCCGCAAGGGCCTGCCGGGCATTCCGATCGAAGCCGAGACCGTCATGCTGGAGCGGGATATCCGCCTGGCGCGGGCGACCGGCGCGCGCTACCACGCCGCGATGATCTCCTGCGCCGAATCCGTCGAACTCGTGCGCCGGGCCAAGGCCGATGGCGTGCGGATCACCTGCGGCGTCTCGATCAACAATCTGACGCTGAACGAGAACGACGTCGGCGACTACCGCACCTTCTGCAAGGTCTCGCCGCCACTGCGCCATGAGGACGAGCGGCTCGCCATGGTGGCCGCGCTGGCCGAGGGCGTGATCGATGTCGTCGTCTCCGACCATGACCCGCAGGATGTCGAGACCAAGCGCCAGCCCTTCGCCGAGGCCGCCAATGGCGCGCTCGGCATCGAGACGATGCTGTCGGCAGCGCTGCGCATGGTCCATGCAGGGCAGACCGATCTGCCGACACTGCTGGCGGCGCTTTCGACGCGCCCGGCCGCTCTGCTTGGATTGTCGTGCGGGCGCCTCTCGGTCGGAGCTCCGGCCGATCTGATCCTGCTCGATCCCGACGCGCCCTATGTCGTCGACAAGCGCAAGCTGAAATCGCGGGCCAAGAATTCGCCCTTCGACGAGGCGCGGCTCGATGGGTTGGTACGCACAACCTTCGTTGCCGGACGAGTGGTCTACGAGGCGGACGCAGTCTAAGCTCTTGCGGCGATGGCCTGGGGAAGCGGGGGCGGAATGCCTGAGATGATGAGTTTGGGCCTGCCCGGGTCTTCGGCACTGGCTGCCGTGGCCATCGGTTATCTGCTGGGCTCGATCCCTTTCGGTGTCGTTTTGACGCGCCTCAGCGGCGGACCTGATCTTCGCAGCATCGGCTCGGGCAATATCGGCGCCACCAATGTCCTGCGCACCGGCAACAAGAAGCTGGCGGCGCTGACCCTGGTGGGCGACATGCTCAAGGGCACGGCGGCCGTGCTCGTCGGGCTCTATCTGATCGGCGGCCGGGATGCTGCGCTCCTCGCCGGGCTCGGTGCCTTCCTCGGGCATCTCTTCCCGGTCTGGCTGCGCTTCAAGGGCGGCAAGGGCGTCGCCACCTATCTCGGCATTCTGATCGGGTTGAAATGGCCGATCGCGGTGACCTTCGCGGCAATCTGGCTTAGCGTCGCCTATCTCAGCCGCTATTCATCGCTTGCTGCGCTGCTCGCCAGCCTGCTGACGCCGCTGCTGCTCTGGTTCTGGGCGAACGAGCCGCGCATGGCCGTGCTGATGGCCGTTCTGACTGTGCTGCTCTGGTTCATGCATCGCGAGAACATTGCCAGGCTGCTGGACCGCAGCGAGGGCAAGATCGGCCAGAAGGGCTGATCAGGGATGGCTGGCATCGCACTCACCGATCGCCAGCGTCTCGACTGGCTCCGGCTCATCCGCAGCGAAAGCATCGGCCCACGCACCTTCCGCGCTCTGATGAATCGGTTTGGCGGTGCCGCGGCTGCGCTCGATGCGCTGCCAGAACTGGCACGGACCTCGGGCCGCAGCATCCGGATTTGCTCCGTTGCCGAGGCCGAACGCGAGATCGAAGCGCTGCGCCGGTGTGGCGGCCGACTGATCGCCCTCGGAGAGCCCGACTATCCGCGGCCGCTGCAGGCGATCGATTCCGCGCCGCCGCTCTTGCTCGTGCTTGGTCGCGGCGAGGTCCTGCTGCGCCCCTGCGTCGCGTTGGTCGGCTCGCGTAACGCCTCGGCGGCCGGCCTCAAATTCACCGCCAGGCTGGCGCAGGATCTCGGCGAGGCCGGTTTCGTCGTGGTGTCGGGGTTGGCGCGCGGCATCGATACCGCTGCCCATGGCGCGAGCCTGGGCACCGGCACGGTCGCCGTACTGGCAGGTGGGCTCGACGAAATCTATCCGCCCCAGAACGCTCAATTGTTCGAGCGACTGATCATGTCGGGAGCGGCGATCAGCGAAATGCCGATGGGGTGGGCCCCGCGCGGACGCGACTTTCCGCAGCGCAACCGCCTAGTTTCCGGGCTTGCGCTCGGCACTGTCGTCGTCGAGGCGGCACGCAAGTCTGGGTCGTTGATCACCGCCCGCTTCGCCAATGAACAGGGGCGCCAGGTCTTTGCCGTACCGGGCTCGCCGCTCGATCCGCGCGCCGAGGGCGGCAATCACCTGATCCGTGAAGGCGCGACGCTATGCGCAGAGGCCGCGCATGTCATCGAGGCGCTCGCACCGTTGCTGGGCCATGGCGGCGCCCTGCCGACAGGCCTCGCACAACCACGCGCGGGCTATGATCCGGAATCAGAATACCTCTGGGACGAACTCGATCTGCCGGAAATCTCCCCGGCGCCGAGGACGGTTCTGCCCCCTGCCATCGCCGGCTCCGATCTCGAACCACCGTCGGAAGCGGTAGGCGAAGCGGAAGGAGAAGGGGGAGGCGATGAGATCCGCGCGCGCGTCCTGGCCCTGCTTGGAGCAGCTCCCGTTTCCCTGGACGACCTGATCCGGGCCAGCGGCCGCTCCGCCCGCGATGTCGGCCGGCTGCTGATCGAGCTGGAACTCGACGGCACGATTCTGCGCCATCCCGGCGGCGCGCTTTCGCGCGTCATGCCCTGAGCGCGTCGGGACGGCCCGCCCGGCCATCAAACCTCGCGGAATCGGCCGTCAGTCGGAGGGCTTCCTTCCGTCGGAGAACGTCTTCAGTCGGATGGCTTGCCGAGCGTTCCGTGGCTCTCGATCTGGATCGTGGCCTCGATCCGGGCCATGTCGAGGAAGTAGACCAGCGTTTCGAGCTTGGCCGCCCGGGCCATCATGCGCAATTCCACACAAATGCTCTCGATGTACTCGGCAACTCCGAGTTGCTGGGTGGCGGAGCTCTCCAGGCTCACGGGAGTGGTCGAGAACGAAGCGGCCTCGAATGGCGTATGGGGAGGATTTCTGGTCTTGCGGCCTGGCCTCGGCCCTCGCGCAGTCATGGCAGCTTGCCCTTGAACGATGCGGCGCTGCGGTCGTGCAGCGACGCGATCTCAATGCGTAGAATGACCTAACGGAATAACGAATTCAATTTCTGCGTGCATCGGCAGGCGGGTCTGACGCGCGTCTGGAATCATCCCAGAAGCAGGACCGCCACCGGCAATGTCACGAGCGCCAGAAGGGTCTGCATCGTGGTGATCTCGGCCATCAACGGGGCGTCGCCACCCATGTCGCGCGCGAGGAAATAGGCCGCGGTAGCCGTCGGCACCGCAGCCGCGACCACCGTGATCGTCAGTGCGGTGCCGGTGACGCCGAACTGCCGCGCCAATATCCAGGCGACGAGCGGCATCACGACGAGCTTGAGCCCGATGGCAAGGCCATGGGCTAGTCGCGGTTGCTTCAAGCGATGGATCTCGAGCCCGGCGCCGACCACGAGCAGCCCGACACCCAGCGCCGCCCGGCCGAGGATATCGACATAGGTCGTGAGGGCCGCGGGCAGCATCCATTGCATCTGGTTGAGCAGAAGTCCGACGGCAGACGACCAGATGAAGGGATTCACTGCGATCGAGCGCGCCGTCTCTGCCGCGCTCATCGGGCGCCCGACGGCAAAGCGCGCCAAGACGAGGACGCAGAGCACGTTCAGCAGCGGGATCATCGAGGCCACCGCGATCGCCATCAACGTTGCCCCCTCACGGCCGTGCAGCCCGGCCGCCAGGGCCAGCGCGACGAAGGTGTTCCAGCGCACCGAGCCCTGCAGGACCGAGGTGAAGGCCGGGCCGTTGATTCCGACACGCGAAAGCAGGGGGCGAACGATCAGGAGGACGGTCGATACGCCGAGAATCGCGGTGACCAGGGTCAGCCCCATCGCCAGCACCGGCAACTGGCTCAGATCCGCGACGGCCAGGGTGTGAATGACGACTGCCGGGAACAGCACCTGATAGGTCAGCCGTTCGACCCCGGCCCAGTGGCTGGGGGAGACGAAACCGCGAGCCTTCAGGGCCCAGCCGGTCGCGAGCACCAGGAAGATCGCCACCAGGCTGTTGATGATCGGATTCATATCGGGACCTGGCTGCGACGGCCTTTGGCGCCGGCAGCGCGAATCCGAGGGCCGGAACAATCTGCCAAAGCTGACGTTGATGGAGGGGAAACTGTCATCGGAGGCGTTTCGTAACCCCTCTCACGACAGCCGGCCCCGAACAAGCGCGCGTCCCGCGCAGTCCGAGTTGCATCCGCCGCAATCCCGCCGTGATTGGTTCAGGCCGCATTCAAGCATGATGCCTGATCATGCGATCCAGGTTCAGGCGCGTGAATCGCAGGAGATATGACCCGTGTCTTCTCTCAGGAAATCCGCCATCGTGGCTTTGGCCACCGTCTCGGTCTCGGCCGCTGGATTCGTCCTGCCGGCGGCGGCCAGCGAGCCCCGCGCCGGCGTTGACGCAAGCCGCCTCGACAAGGCCGGCGCCGGATACAGCTACTATCGTGGACGGGGCTGGGGCTGTTGCAACCGTAACGTTGCCATCGCAGGCGCCGTTGGTGTTGGTCTTCTCGGCGCGGCTGCCATCGCAGCCAACCGGCCGGCCTATTCCGGGACCTACTACTACGATGATGGCTACGCCTACGGGGGATACGGCTACCAGCCGAGCTACTATCAGCCGAGTTACGGCTACCAGCCCGCCTATGTCTATGAGGAGCCCGTGGTTGTCTATCAGCGCCCGCGCTACCATGGCGGGTACTACGGCCCCGGTAACTATTATTCAGAGCGTGGCCCCTATGGTGGTTCCCGTAACGGAACCACCGATCCGGCGCGCGGCGGCAACTGATCGTCGGCCCGGGATTTGAGTTTTGAGGCGGACCGGCTTTGTGCGCGGTCATGGAGGACGAGAATGAGCGTTTACAGCAAGGCCCTGCTGGTCGGCCTTGGACTTGCGGCGTCGGCAGTGCTGTGGGCGGCTCCCGCCTCGGCGCAGTACTATGGCGGCAGTAACCGCGATCCTTATTACGAGCCCGGCCCGCGTTACGGGCGTGGCCCTGATCGCGGGTATGACCGCGGCTACGATCGCGGCCCACGCTATGACGACCGGCGCGGCCCACGCTACGACGACCGGCGCGGCTCCTATGATGGCGGCGGCTATGATCGCGGGCCGCGCAACAACAATCCGATGGCAGGCATGAGCCTCGAGGATCAGAAGCGCGCGATCAAGAACCACCGAGAGGCGCAAAAGAAGGCGATCAAGCGCGGCTACGTCATTCCGTAACCCGCMGCCCGGCAATGTCAGGATAGAGGCGCCGTCGCGGGAAACCGTGGCGGCGTTCGCATGTCAGGCCTCGTCGGTGTCCGGGGGCTCCATGCGCATCAGGCGATCGAGCGCACCCTGCAGGATGTAGGCCGCAGCCATCTTGTCGACCACCTCGGCGCGCTTGGCTCTCGAGGCGTCCGCCGAGAGCAAGGTGCGCGTCACGGCCAGCGTCGACATGCGCTCATCCCAGAATGCGATCGGCAAGGCGGTGAGGGGGGCGAGGTTGCGGACGAAGGCCCGTGTCGACTGGACGCGCGGCCCTTCCGTGCCATCCATGTTGAGCGGCAGGCCGATGACCAGCCCTGCGACGTCGAATTTCGCGGCGATCTTCAGCAGGGCTGCTGCGTCGAGCCCGAATTTGACCCGCTTGATCGTCTCCAGCGGCGTTGCGATCTGGCGCTCCACATCGGACAGCGCGAGGCCGATCGTCTTGGTGCCGAGGTCGAGGCCGAGCAGCCGCGCGTGATCGGGCAGATTCAGGAAGGTTTCGAGAGGAACCAGATTGGCTGACATCAGGGCCGGGTAGCACGCGCCGCCCGTACTGGCGAGCGGCGCGTGGGGGATGGCGTCTAGTTCACGTTCTGCGGGGTCACGCCGGCGGCCTTGAGTGAGGTCGCCCATTTGCTGATCTCGCTGCCAAAGCGCTTGGCATGGGCGTCGCGGCTCCATTCAGCTTCCGGAAAGGCGCTGGTGCCGACCGATTTGAAGCGCTCCAGGACGACGGGGTCCTTGAGAGCGGCCTTCAGCGCGCCGTTCAGCTTGTCGAGCGCCGCTGCCGGAGTTGCCTTCGGCGCGTAGAGCCCGTGCCAGATCGTCATCTCCAGATCGGTGCCGGCCTCGCGCGCGGTCGGCGTGTTCGGCAGCACGCCGAGGCGCTCGGTCGAGGTCACCGCATAGGCACGGACCTTGTCGCCCTGGACCTGCGGCACCGCGGTGGTCGACTGGTCGCAGAGCACGTCGACCTGCCCGGCGACGAGATCGTTCATCGCAGGACCTGTGCCGCGATAGGCAACCTGTGTGAACTTCGCGCCGAGCGCCTGCGAGAGCAGGACCGCGCAGAGATGGGCGTTCGAGCCGATCCCGGCATGGGCGATGGTCAGCTTGTCGGCCTGCAGCTTGGCGAAGGGGAAGAACGCCTTGGCGTCCACCGGCGGCAATGCGAGCTTGCCGGCCACGACCATGGGCCCGGTATTCACCAGCCCGACGGGCGCGAAAGCGGTCTGCGTGTCGTATCCGAGATTGTTGTAGAGCGAAGGCGCGGCCGCGAGCGCGAGATGGTGGATCAGCAGAGTGTGGCCGTCGGCGTCGGATGCGGCGAGGCGCTTGGCGCCGGCCGTGCCGCCGGCACCGGCGATGTTCTCGACCACCACCTGCTGGCCGAGCGTGCGACCCATATGGTCGGCAAGCAACCGCGCGATCACGTCGCTCGGTCCGCCCGCCGCAAAGGGCACGATCAATGTCAGTGGCTTGGTTGGAAATCCCTGCGCCGCCGCGGGCGAGGCAAGTCCTAGCGCCAGCAACCCCGCGAGTGCGAGGCGTCTCGTCGTCTTGGCAATCATTCATTTCCTCCGGTCGTGACGAACCGCTCTCCGGCGGCTTGGTATGGAACGGGTATGCCGCCCGCGCCTCAGCGCAGGTCGGAAAGGTAATGAGCCTCCTCGGTCAGACAGAGGCTGAGGCGTCGTTCGACGGGCATGCCGTCAAGCGCCAGAGCCACGCGGTCGATCTGCAAGGCGGGCCGGCCGGCTTCGACACCGAGCGCAGCTGCATCCACCGGGGACAGGGCGACGGCCTTCAGCTTCTCCCGCGCATGCGCGATCGTCACGCCGTAGCGCGCCGCGAACAGGCTGTAGAGATTGTTGGGCACCGGTCCATGCTCCAGCCCCGGGAACAGATGTTGCGGCAGGGTCAGCGTCTCGACGATCAGCGGCGCCGCATCGAGCGAGCGCATCCGGCGGATGCGAATGACCGGCGCCTTGTCGTCGAGATCCAGCGCAGCTTGCTCGGCTGCGTCAGCCAGTCCGGTCGCGATGCTCAGCACGGCGCTGTCGGGAAAGCGCCGCTCGCCATGGTCGGGCACCAGCTTGAAGAACTGGAACAGGATGCGGCGCTCGTCGTGCTCGGCCACGAAGGTGCCGCGCCCCTGTCGGCGAACGACGAGATTTTCGGAAGCCAGTTCGTCCAGCGCCTTGCGCACCGTGCCCTGGCTGACGCCGATCTCGGCAGCGAGTTGCCCTTCGCTCGGCAGACCTTCGCCCGGCGCCCAGACGCCATCGACGAGCCGGCGAACGAGGATCGCCTTCACCTGGCGATAGAGCGGCCGAAAGCCCAGCGGCTCAGCCGTGTCGACCGCGCCGCGCCGCTCTGCATTTTCGAGCTTGTGCACACTCATATGTCTTATATAAGACTTCACCGAGCGCAGGTCGAGCCCGATTTTCGCACGGGCCAGAGCGAACCTTCGCAAGCTTGAAGGAGGCGTTACATGAGCAAGCCCCATCTCCTGGTGCATGAGCAGAAGGACACCGTCGGTGTCGTCGTCGTCGAGGGCCTGAAGGCCGGGACGGACATGCTCTGCGTCGTCACCCACGACAATTCGGATTTTCGCCTGGCCGCGAAGATGGACATCCCGATCGGCCACAAGGTCGCGCTCAAGGACATCAAGAAGGGCGACACGATCTGGAAATACGGCCAGGACATCGGCAAGGCCGTCGCCGATATCGGCAAGGGCGAGCATCTCCACGTGCACAACGCCAAGACCAAGCGCTGGTGATCGGCACGTTCGCCGCCTGACCTGTTCCGGGGCTCCCGCCAGGGTCGAGCCCGTCAAGAAAACGAAGGAAACGCCATGTCGATCGTCGCCAATTTCGATCTCGTGAAGGGCAAGCTCGGACGCATCAAGGGCCGCAAGATCGAAGCGCCCGAGTTCAAGGCGCCGATGGTGAAGCGCCCGACCGGCCGCAGTCTCGATTCGTTCCATGGCTGGCGCCGGGAGAATGGCCGCGTCGGCGTGCGCAACCACGTCCTGCTGCTGCCGCTCGACGACCTCTCCAATGCCGCCTGCGAGGCGGTCGCCAATAATATCAAGGGCACGCTCGCGATTCCGCATGCCTATGGCCGCCTGCAGTTCGGCGAGGATCTCGAGGTCCATTTCCGCACCCTGATCGGCACGGGATCCAACCCCAATGTAGCCGCCGTCATCGTCATCGGCATCGAGGATGGCTGGACCAAGCGGGTCGTTGACGGCATCGCCAAGACCGGCAAGCCGGTCGTCGGCTTCGGCATCGAGGGCCATGGCGACATCGCCACGATCGCCAAGGCGTCCTATGTCGCCAAGGAGTTCGTGCAGTGGGCGACCGAGCTGCAGCGCGAGAAATGCGGCATCGAGGAGCTCTGGGTCTCGACCAAATGCGGTGAATCCGACACCACGACCGGGCTCTCCTCCTGCCCGACCGTCGGCAACATGTACGACAAATGGATTCCGCGCGGCGTCTATGGCGTCTTCGGCGAGACCTCCGAGATCACCGGTGCGGAGCATCTCTGCAAGGCCCGCGCCGCGACACCGGAGGTCGGCGAGCGCTGGTACAAGATGTGGAAGGCCTACCAGGACGACGTGATCGAGGCCCACAAGACCGACGACCTCTCCGACAGCCAGCCGACCAAGGGCAACATCGCCGGCGGCCTGACCACGATCGAGGAAAAGGCGCTCGGCAATCTCGAGAAGATCGGCCGGGAGTGCAAGTTCATCGACATCCTCGAGCCGGCGGAAGCGCCGGCCAAGGGCCCCGGCCTCTACTACATGGACACCTCCTCGGCCGCGGCGGAATGCGTGACCCTGATGGCGGCCGGCGGCTATGTCGTGCACACATTCCCGACGGGGCAGGGCAACGTCATCGGCAATCCGATCGTCCCGGTCATCAAGATCACCGGCAATCCCAAGACGATGCGCACCATGCCGGAGCATATCGATGTCGACGTCTCCGGCATCCTGCGCCGCGACCTGACGATTTCGCAGGCCGGCGATGCGCTCATCCAGAATATCGTGCGCACCGCCAATGGGCGTATGACCGCGGCCGAAGCACTGGGGCATCGCGAGTTTTCGATGACCAAGCTCTATCGCTCGGCCTGACCGGACACTAAACCGGCGGGCGGGCGCTATGCCGCCCGCCCTCCACCTGCCGAAGACCGGCAGAGCAAGCCGGAGCAGAGTTCTTGTCCGTCGCCTCATCCTCTCCGCTGAGCGCCTGGCGCCCCCTTCTCGACGGGATCGTGCTCTCGACCGCTGTTGCCATTGCGTCGGTCCTGGCTGAGCCGGTCCTGAAGACCTGGCTCGGCGGCAAGATCGGCATCCCTGCAGTTGTCATCGCCCTGCTGATCGGCATGGCCTTGCATCCGCTGGCGAATACCGTTCGGTTCCAGGCTGGCATGGTCTTCTGCGTCAAGAAGATGCTGCGCTGGGCTATAGCGCTGCTCGGCCTGCGCATCGCGCTCGGCGACATCATCGCGCTCGGCCTGTCGACCGCTTTGCTGGTCGTGTTCTCGATGATCGTGACAGTCATCTCCGGCTTCTGGCTGGCCCGCCTGCTCGGGCGCGAACACGGTTTTGGCGCGCTTGCCGGGGTTGCGACCGCGGTTTGCGGCGCCTCTGCGGCGCTGGCGACGGCGAGCGTGCTTCCGGATTATCGCGGCAAGGCCGCCGATGTCGCCTTCACGGTCATCGCCATGAATGCGCTCGCGACGATCGCGATGCTGGCCTACCCGCTGATCTGCGTCTGGCTCGGCCTGAGCCCGACCCAAACCGGCGTCATGCTGGGGGCCTCGATTCACGACGTCGCGCAGGTCGTCGGCGCCGGCCAGTCTGTTTCCGACGATGCGGCCAATGCTGCCGTCATCGTCAAGCTGTTCCGCGTCTTCCTGCTGCTGCCCGCGGTGCTGCTCGTCGGCTGGTGGATGGCGCGCGAAGGCGGCCATCCCAGTGATGCCAAGGTGCCGGTCCCGGTTTTCGCCTTCGTCTTCCTGGCGCTTTGCCTGGTCAACAGCGCGTTTGCGACGCAGCCCACGCTGGCCGGATTCTATGAGCCGGTGCGCGCGGCCTTGCTGGAGGCCTCGCGCTGGGGGCTTCTGATCGCGATCGCCGCGCTCGGGCTCGGCACCTCGATCGGCTCGATGGTGCGGCTGGGCTGGCGGCATCTTGTCGTCGTCACCGGGACCAGCCTCGTCATTCTCGGGCTCGTCCTCGGCGGCCTGACAGCATTGGGTTGAGCAGCCACGCAAGGCGGGAGAGCCATGACCGATATCGTCATCACCGAATTCATGGATGAGGCGGCGGTCGCAAGCCTCAGCGCCCGCTACGCGGTTCATCACGACCCTGAACTCTTCGGCAAGCCGGACGAACTCGCCCGGCTGGTCGCCGACATCCCGGCCCTCATCGTCCGCAACCAGACGCAGGTGAGAGGGGCGTTGCTGGCAGGCGCGAAGAATTTGACGGTCATCGGCCGGCTTGGCGTCGGCCTCGACAATATCGACATGGAAGCCTGCGCCGGCCGCGGCATCAAGGTTTTCCCGGCGACCGGGGCGAACAGCCTCTCGGTCGTCGAATATGTCATCGGCACGGCGATGACCCTGTTGCGCGGCGCCTATTTCGCCAATGCAGCCATGCTGGCTGGCGAATTTCCAAAGACAAAGCTGATCGGCCGCGAGATCGCCGGCAAGCGCATGGGGCTCGTCGGCTTTGGCGCCATCGCGCGTGACGCTGCGGCGCATGCCCGCTTGCTCGGGATGAGCATCGCCGCCTACGACCCCTATGTTCCAGCCGGTGATCCGGTCTGGAGCAATGTCGAGCGGCTGGAGCTCGATGCCCTGCTTGCGACCTCGGATGTAATCAGCCTGCATCTGCCGCTGACCTCGGAGACCAAGGGGCTAATCGGAAGCGCGTCCTTCGCGCGCATGAAGCCGGACGCGATCCTGATCAACGCCTCGCGTGGCGGAGTCATGGACGAGGCCGCGCTGGTCGAGGCCCTGAAGAGCGGCAGGCTCGCCGGTGCGGCGCTCGACGTCTTCGAGGAGGAGCCGCTGCGCGGCGGCGCCAAGCTCTTCGCCGGCACGCCGAACCTGATCCTGACGCCGCATATCGCCGGCAATACCGTCGAATCGAACGGGCGCGTTTCCGGCCTCGTCGCGGAGCGCGTCATCGCCGCGCTGGAGGGGCGGACATGACCCGCCTTTCTCTGGAGGAGGCCGAAGCCAGAATTGCGGCGCTGTTCGCCGCTGCGGGGACTTCAGCGGCCAATGCCGCCTCCGTTGCCTGGGCCTTGGTGATGGCCGAGGCCGACGGCTTGAAGGGCCACGGCCTTTCGCGTGTGCCGACCTATCTGGCCATGCTGAAATCGGGAAAGATCGATGGCCAGGCCGTGCCGATCGCCCGGCGACCGAAGCCCGGCGTGCTCGCCATCGACGCCGCCCATGGCTTTGCCTATCCCGCGATCGATCTTGCGGTCAGCGAGCTGCCCGAACTCGCACGCGCCCAGGGCGTCGTCGCGGCACCGATCAGGCGCTCGAACCATTGCGGCGCTGCGGGACTGCATGTCGAGCGCCTGGCCGAGCAGGGGCTCGTCGCCTTGCTCTTCGCCAATACGCCGGGCGCGATGGCGCCCTGGGGCGGCTCGAAGCCGGTCTTCGGCACCAATCCCATTGCCTTTGCCGCACCGCTCGCCGGGCGCGAGCCGGTCGTCATCGACATGGCGCTGAGCAAGGTCGCGCGCGGGCCGATCGTCGCCGCCAGACAGAAGGGCGAGCCCATCCCCGAAGGCTGGGCGCTCGATGCGGATGGCAAGCCGACAACCGACCCGGCCGCCGCGATTGCCGGCACCATGGTGCCGCTCGGCGACGCCAAGGGCGCGACCTTGGCGATGATGGTGGAGATCCTCGCCGCGGCACTGGTCGGCACGCATTTCGCCTTCCAAGCGTCCTCCTTCATCGACGACAAGGGCGGTCCACCCGATACCGGCCAGCTCATCCTCGCGATCGATCCCGCCAGCATGGGCGGCAATTGGTTCGCCGAACGCATGAAGCTGCTGGCCCACGCGATAGAGGACCAGCCAGGCACGCGCCTGCCGGGGACGAGGCGCTTGAATCTGCGTGCGAAGGCCCGCGCTGAAGGGATTCTGATCCCTGAGGAAATCCTCTCCGCCTAAAGCATCGGCCCGCAGAGTGGATTGCGGTTTTCGGGAAAGCCGATGCAAAGACAAGAGTCTATATCAACGAACCGGCTCGCATCCGGTCCGATGATCCGACTTTCTGTGTCGGCATCGGCCTGAAGTCCGCAATCCACTCTGCGGGCCGATGCCGTGAAGCTAGATCTCAGACGAAGTCGAACCGATCGACATCGACCAGCCCCTTGTCGGTGATCTTCAGGTGCGGGATCACCGGCAAGGTCAGGAAGGCGACCTGCAGGAATGGCTCGGCCAGCACGACGCCGAGCGCTTTCGCTTCCGTTCGCAAGCCCTCCAGGCCGTGCCGCACGACCTCGAAAGGCCGGTCGCTCATCAAGCCGGCAACCGGCAGCGCCAGCTCCGCCTTGACCACGCCACCATCCGCGACGGCGAACCCGCCGCCGATCTCAATCAGCCGGTTGGCGGCAGCCGCCATCGAGGCTTCGTCGACGCCGACGACGCAGAGATTATGGCTGTCATGGCCGACGGAAGAGGCGATGGCGCCGTGTTTCATGCCAAAGCCGTGGACGAAGCCGGTCGCGATGCCGTTCGTCTTGCCATGCCGTTCAATCACCGTGACCTTGACCGCGTCCTGCGTGAGGTCGGGCAGGGCCTCTCCATCCCGGGCGGGCAGGGACATCGCCAGCCGCTCGGTGATGATGCGGCCCGGCACGACGCCGATGACGGGGGTGTCGCCGGACCGGGCCGCGACCTTGAAATCTCCCGGCTCCAGTCTGCGGCACCGGACACTGCCGAGGCCGACCGGCGGAATGGGCTTGCGATCCGCGAAGAGGGCACCCTCGACGAGCCGGCCTCCCGCAAAGACAGACTTCACCTGGCAGGTCGCGAGATCATCCACGAGCACGATGTCGGCGCGCTTGCCGGGGCCGATGAAGCCGCGATCGAACAGGCCGAAATTCCGTGCAGCCGAGAGCGTCGCGACGCGATAGGTCGCAAGCACATCCGCCCCGGCGGCGATCGCAGTGCGGATCATGTGGTCGAGATGGCCTTCCTCGGCGATGTCGAGCGGGTTGCGATCATCTGTGCAGAACGCGAGGAAGGGGGAGGCGTCGCGGGTGATCAGCGGGATCAGGGCATGCAGGTCCTTTGACACCGAGCCCTCGCGGATCAGGATCGCCATGCCCTTGGCGAGTTTTTCGCGCGCCTCCTCGGCCGTGGTCGTTTCATGATCGGTGCGGATGCCGGCCGAGAGGTAGCCGTTCAGGTCCATTCCACGGACCAGCGGGGCGTGGCCATCGATATGCCGGTGAGAGAAGGCTTCGAGCTTGGCGAGGCAGCCGGGATCGCGGTGAAGCACGCCCGGGAAGTTCATGAACTCGGCGAGCCCGATCACCTTGGGATGGTCCATCAGCGGCGTCAGGTCGCCCGCCTCCAGTCGGGCCCCTGCTGTTTCCAGATGCGTCGCCGGCACACAGCTCGAGAGCTGCACGCGCAAATCCATGCGCATCGCCTCGGCGCAGCGCAGGAAATAGCTGATACCCTCGACGCCAAGGACATTGGCGATCTCGTGCGGGTCGCAGATCGCGGTCGTGACCCCGTGCGGCAGCACGCAGCGCTCGAACTCGAACGGCGTCACCAGCGACGATTCGACATGAAGATGCGTGTCGATGAAGCCGGGCACCGCGATCAGCCCCCGGGCATCAAAGCTCGCGATGCCCTCATAACGGCCATAGGTGCCGACGATCGTTCCACCGCAGAGCGCGATATCGGTCTCGACCAGGGCGCCGGTGACGAGATCGAACAGCCTGGCGCCGCGAATGACGAGATCGGCCGGCTCGTCGCCACGGCCCTGGGCAATGCGGCGGGAAAGGGTTGCGGCGTCGGTCATGGCGAGGGTTCCATTTGGTCCAGGCGTGGCAGCGTGCACGTCGCCCGATGCAAAGTCGACTTGGACGGCGCGCGTTGCCGGCCTAGATAGGCTGTCTTGCCCGTCAGCCTAAGGGGTTCCGCCATGAAGCTCACCTGGTTCGGCCATTCGGCCTTCCGCCTCGATCTCCCCGGCGCTTCGCTGTTGATCGATCCGTTCTTCACCGGCAATCCGGCCTTCGAGGGTAATGCCGCCGAGGCATCGAAGGGCGTCAGCCATATCGTGATCACCCATGGCCATGGCGACCATATCGGCGACACGCTTGCCATCGCCGAGGCCAATCACGCGACCGTCGTCACCAATTTCGACCTGTGCATGTACCTTGCCTCGAAGAGCCTGAAGAAGTTCGAGCCGATGAATACCGGCGGCACGGTCGATCTCGGCTCCTTCCAGACCACCCTGGTCAGGGCAGATCACTCGGCCGGCCTGGTCGAGGCCGGTGTCGCTTTCCCGCTCGGCAGCGCCAATGGCGTGGTCATCAAGGCCCCGGGCGAGAAGACGCTCTGGCATATGGGCGACACCGACATCTTCCCGGGCATGGCGCTGATCAGCGAACTGAATGCCGTCGACATCTGCATCTGTCCGATCGGCGACCGCTTCACCATGGGCGCGAAGACCGCGGCGCTGGCCATGACCCGCTTCGTCAAGCCGAAGGTCGCGATCCCCTGCCATTACGGCTCCTTCCCGATCATCGCCCAGAATGCCGACGAGTTCGTCGCGGCGTTGAAGGGCAGCGATGTTCGGGCCCTCGTGCCCGGGAAGGGCGAGGCGGTCGAGATCTGACGCAAGGCCGCGTCATCCGGGATCGGCAACGAAGCGCGCTATTCCCGTCTCCATCCAGCTTCGGTCCATGACGATGGATCCCGGCGTTCTGGCCGGGATTCCGACGACCCGTCAGTATTGACTTATCCTTTTGCCGCCGACGCGCTATAGCGCGGGCAAATCAGTTTCGGCTTGTTCAGCCACAGTTTCAGGAGCCTGCCATGTCGGTCGATCTCGCCACCGTGAAGCGCGTCGCGCATCTGGCGCGCATTGCCGTGCCCGAGGCCGATCTGCCCAAGCTGCAAGGCGAGCTCAACGCCATTCTCGGCTTCGTCGAGCAGTTGGACGAGGTCGATGTCAGCGGCGTCGAGCCGATGACATCGGTCACGCCGATGGCGATGACGCAACGCCAGGATGTCGTCACGGATGGCGAGATCGCCGATCGGATCGTCGCCAATGCGCCGGTCTCCGAGGACAATTTCTTCATGGTGCCGAAGGTGGTCGAATAGGCGCTGATCCGCCCGTTCTATCTCCCCGGAAGCGCCAGGCGCGCGCTCCGCGGGCTCCTCCCAGTTCAATTTGCCGGAAACCACTGACGTGACCGACCTGACCCGCCTGACGCTGACCGAGGCCCGCGACGGCCTCAAGGCAAAGACCTTTTCCGCGACTGACCTCGCCAAGGCGCATATCGCCGCCATCGAGAAGGCCCGCGCGCTCAACGCCTTCGTGCTGGAGACGCCGGACCACGCGCTGAAGCAGGCCGCGGCCTCCGATGCCAGGCTGGCGAAGGGCGAGGGCGGCCCGCTCGAAGGCCTGCCGCTCGGCATCAAGGACCTCTTCGCCACCGAGGGCGTGCGCACCACCGCCTGCTCGAAGATCCTTGGCGAGTTCGTGCCAGCCTATGAATCGACCGTGACGAGCCAGCTCTGGCGCGACGGCGCGGTGATGCTCGGCAAGCTCAACAATGACGAGTTCGCCATGGGCTCGTCGAACGAGACCAGCGCCTTCGGCAATGTCGTCAATCCCTGGCGCCGCAGCGGCTCGAATGTCGGAGCAGGTGGCTCCGGCGCAATCGAGGGCAACCATCTGGTTCCGGGCGGCTCGTCGGGCGGCTCGGCCGCCGCCGTCGCCGCCGACCTCTGCCTGGCCGCCACCGCGACGGATACCGGCGGCTCGATCCGCCAGCCGGCGGCCTTCACCGGGACAGTCGGCATCAAGCCGACCTATGGCCGCTGCTCACGCTGGGGCACGGTCGCTTTCGCTTCCTCGCTCGACCAGGCCGGTCCGATCGGCAAGACGGTGCGCGACAGCGCCGTGATGCTGCGCTCGATGGCCGGGTACGATGCCAAGGACACGACCTCCGCGAACCTCGCCGTGCCGGACTACGAGGCCGCGGTCGGCCGCTCGGTGAAGGGCATGAAGATCGGCATTCCCAAGGAATACCGGCTCGACGGCATGTCGCCCGAGATCGAGGCTCTCTGGCAGCAGGGCATCGCCTGGCTGAAGGCAGCCGGTGCCGAGATCGTCAACATCTCGCTGCCCCACACGAAATACGCTCTGCCCGCCTATTACATCGTCGCGCCGGCGGAAGCCTCCTCCAACCTCGCCCGCTATGACGGCGTGCGCTACGGCCTGCGCGTGCCGGGCCGCGACATCGTCGAGATGTACGAGAAGACCCGCGCCGAAGGCTTTGGCGCCGAGGTCAAGCGCCGCATCATGATCGGCACCTATGTGCTCTCGGCCGGCTATTACGACGCCTATTATCTCAAGGCCCAGAAGGTCCGCACGCTGATCAAGCGCGATTTCGAGTTGGCCTATGCCGACGGAATCGACGCCGTGCTGACGCCGGCGACGCCCTCGGCGGCCTTCGGCATCGGCGAGAAGGGCTCGTCTGATCCGGTCGAGATGTATCTCAACGACGTCTTCACGGTCACGGTGAACATGGCCGGCCTGCCGGGCATCGCGGTGCCCGCCGGACAGGATGCGCAGGGCCTGCCGCTTGGCCTGCAGCTGATCGGCCGCCCCTTCGACGAGGAGACGCTGTTCTCGCTCGGCCAGGTCATCGAGGACGCGGCTGGCCGCTTCACGGTTGGCGAGAAGTGGTGGGCGTAAGCGCCTGAGCGCGGCGCCAATCCCGGGAGCCTCCAGGCAGGAGCCCGGGATTCGTCACCTGGATCTTCGAAGTTTCCGGATCGTTTCCGGCTCTGCATCACCTTGCGGTTTGTCCGGCATGGCGCGGACAGATTTCCGCTGGACCATGCTTTGGGTCTAGGCTGGCGGCATGATCTTCAGCCGCGCCATCGCCTGGGCCTGTCTCACTTTCCTGCAAGGGGCGCTGGCCTTCGTCGCCGCGCTCCTGCTTCTCCTGATCATCGTGCAGCAGGTGAGGGGCGATGCCGGTGCGCAGCCCCTCGCGAACCTGATCGCGGCTGCGGTGGCGGCTGGCGTCGCCTTCGCGTGCCGGCTCCTGGCTCGAAAGTTCGCCTAAAAGAGAAACCCCGCCTTGCCGGATCGGCAAGGCGGGGTTTCGTTGTTCAGCAGGCTTCAGTGGGCTGCCGGATGGGCATCCTTGCCGGCGGTCGGCTCGCCCTTCTTCTTCCGGCTCAGCACAGAAGCGAGCCAGCGCACCACCACATAGAAGACCGGGGTGAACAGCAGGCCGAACAGCGTCACGCCGATCATGCCGGAGAACACCGCGACGCCGAGAACCTGGCGCATTTCGGCACCGGCACCGACGGAGATCGTCAGGGGCAGCACGCCAAGGATGAAGGCGAGCGACGTCATCAGGATCGGTCGCAACCGGGTCCTGGCCGCTGCGATCGCAGCCTCGCGCCGGCTCATACCCTCGTCCTCGGCCTGCTTGGCGAATTCGACGATCAGGATCGCGTTCTTCGCAGCAAGGCCGACGAGCACGACGAGACCGATATCGACGAGCACGTTGCGATCGAAGTCCTTGTAACCGACGCCGACCATCGCCGCGAGAATACACATCGGCACGATCAGGATGACGGCGAGCGGCAAGGTCCAGCTCTCGTACAGTGCCGCCAGCAGCAGGAAGACGAAGACGACGGCGAGGCCGAAGGCGATGATCGCAGTGTTGCCGGCAAGCTTCTCCTGCAATGCGATCTCGGTCCATTCGAAACCGAACCCGGCCGGCAGAACCTGCTGCGCGATCTTCTCCACCTCCGCGATGCCCTGGCCGGTCGAATAACCGCGCGCCATCGAAAGCTGGACCTCGGCCGCCGGATAGAGGTTGTAGCGCGGCACGCGATAGGCGCCGGTCGTGTCGGAGAAGGTCGCGACCGAGCCGATCGGCACCATCTCGCCGTCGACATTGCGCGTCTTCAACGCCGCGACGTCGCGGATGTCGAGCCGGTAGGGATTGTCGGCCTGCGCCGTCACCCGGAAGGTGCGGCCCAGGATATTGAAATCGTTGACATAGGCCGACCCCATATAGACCGACAGGGTCTCGAACACCCGGGTCACGGGCACACCGAGCATTTCAGCCTTGGTCCGGTCGATATCGGCGTAGATCTGTGGCGTCCTGGTCGAGAACAGCGTGAACGGCTGCTGGATTCCCGGAGCCTGGCCCGCGGTTCCAGCCACTGCCCAGGTCGCGCCCTCAAGCGCCGGCAGGCCGCGCCCGCCGCGATCCTGGACATAGCCCTTGAGACCACCGCCGTTGCCGATTCCGGGAACGGCAGGAGGCTCGATCACCAGGGCGAAGGCCTCGCCGATCTGGCCCAGCTGGCTGCGCAGATCGTTGAGGATGCCCTGGGTCGTGAGGCCCGCCTTGGCCCTTTCCCTGAAGTCGGTGAGGGTGACGAAGGCGACGCCGGCATTGGGCGCCAGGGTGAAGGTTGCGCCATCAAGGCCGGCGAAGGCGACGATATGGGCGACGCCAGGCCGCGACAGCAGCATGTCGGTCGCCTTGCGGATGACCTCGTCGGTCCGCGGCAGCGACGAGCCCGGAGGCAGCTGCACGACGGCGATGAAGTAGCCGCGGTCGAGCTGCGGGACGAGGCCCGTCGGAATCGCCGCCAGGCGCTGGCCGGCGACCGCGATCAGGGCGGCATAGACCAGCAGCATCAGGACGCCGACGCGGATCAGGCGCGAGGTCGCCGCGCCGTATGCGCGCGAGAGCCAGTCGAAGGCCATGTTGAAATATTTGAAGAACCAACGCAGCGGCGCACCGATTGCCGCGAAGAAACCCTTCGGCTCCTCATGGCTGTGCGGCTTCAGCAGGATAGCCGACAGCGCCGGTGACAAGGTCAGCGAAACGAAGCACGAGATCGCCGTTGAGGCTGCGATCGTGACTGCGAACTGCTGGTAGAACGTGCCCTGCAGACCAGTGATGAAGGCGGTCGGGATGAACACGGCGCACAGCACGAGCGCAATCGCGAGCAGGGCGCCGCCGACCTCGTCCATGGTCTTGTGCGCTGCGTCCTTGGCGCTCATGCCTTGCGCCAGATAGCGCTCGACATTCTCGACCACGACGATCGCGTCGTCGACGACGATACCGATGGCCAGCACCAGCGCCAGCAGCGAGATCGTGTTGAAGGAGATACCGACCGCGCTCATCACCAGGAAGGTGCCGACCAGCGAAACCGGGATCGCGATGATCGGGATGATCGCCGCACGCCAGGTCTGCAGGAACAGGATCACGACGAAGACGACGAGCACGATCGCCTCGAGCAGCGTCGTCACCACGGCGGAGACGGATTCAGCGATGAACTCCGTCGGGTTGTAGACGATCTTGTACTCGACCCCGGCCGGGAAGTTCTTCGACAACCCGTCCATTGTCTTGATGAGCGCTTCGGATGCCGACAACGCATTCGAGCCCGGACGCTGGAACACGCCGATCGCGACGGCTTCCTTGTTGTCGAGATAGGAGTTCGACAGATAGTCCTGCGCGCCGAGCTCGACGCGGGCCACGTCGCGGACGCGGATCGTGCCGCCATCCGCGTCCGAGCGGACGACGATGTTGTAGAACTCGTCGATGCTGGTGAGGCGTCCCTGCGTATTKACCGAAAGCTGGAAGGCGCCATCCGACTTCGCCGGCGGCTGGTTGATTGCTCCGGCGGCGACCTGGATGTTGGCGGCGCGGATCGCGGCGATGACATCCCCGGCCGTCAGATTGCGCGCCGCGACCTTGGCGGGATCGAGCCAGACACGCATCGAGTAGTCGCGCGCGCCGAAGACCTGCACGTCGCCGACGCCTTCGACGCGGGTCAGCACGTCCTTCACGTTCAGCGTCGTGTAATTCGAGACGTATTGCTGGTCGCGCGAGCCGTCGGGCGACAGCATGTGGATGACCATCAGGAAGTCGGGCGAGGCCTTGCGGACCTGCAGGCCGAGCGTACGGACGTCCTGCGGCAGGCGCGGTTCGGCCGCCGAGACCCGGTTCTGCACCAGCACCTGCGCCTGGTCGACATCCGTGCCGGCCTTGAAGACGACGCTGATCGTAACACGCCCGTCACCGGTCGATTGCGACGAGATATAGAGCATATCGTCGACGCCGTTGACCTCCTGCTCGATCGGCGCTGCGACGGTCGAGGCGACGACCTCGGCCGATGCGCCCGGATAGGTCGCGGTGATCGTGACGGTCGGCGGCGCGATCTCGGGATATTCCGCGATCGGCAGGCTGCGCTGCGCGATGGCGCCGGCGATCGTCAGCAGGATCGAGAGAACGGTCGCGAAGATCGGCCGGTCGATGAAGAAATGCGCAAAGCGGAACATGCTGGGGTCCTGGCCGGGAGGGCAGGGCGGGCGGCCGATGCCGTCCGCTTCCGGTGATGGCGGCGTAAGCCGTCAGTTGGTTGCGGCGACCTTGATCTCGCCGGCCTGCGGTGTGACGGTCGCGCCCGGCCGCACCATCGGGCTGGCGAGCCCGTTGATGATGACCTTGTCGTCCTTCTCCAGGCCCTTGGTGATCACGCGCAACCCGTCCGCGATCTGACCGAGCACCACCGGCTTGGGCACGACCTTGTTGTCGGCGCCGACCGTCAGCACGATCTTGCTGGCCTGGTCCGAGACGATGACGGCGTCGGGAACGAGCAATGCGTCGACCTGGCCAGCATAGATGCGCACGCGCCCAAAGGTGCCGGGCGTCAGGAACTGATCCTTGTTCTCGAATACGGCGCGGCTGCGAATCGTACCTGAGCGGGCATTGAAGGCGTTGTCGACGAAGTCGATCTTGCCCTGGCGCTTCCAGCTCGTCTCGTCGGCGAGCCTGACCTGTGCGGTCGGAGCGCTTTCACGGTTCGTCAGCCCGCGCTGTTCGCCGGCGAGCCTGGAATAGCGGAGGTAGTCGGCTTCCGACGTATCGAACACGAAATTGATCGGATCGGTAGCGACGATCGTCGTCAGCAGCGTCGCACCCGACTGGCCGCCCGCGACGAGGTTGCCCGCATCGACGCGCTTGTTCGAGATCCGGCCGGACAGGGGGGCGCGAACCTGCGTCCATTCCAGATTGAGCTCGGCGGTCTTGAGATTGGCCTCGGCCGCCTGCTGGGACGCGACGGCACCGTTCAAGTTGGCGCGGCGCTGGTCAATGTCGCGAACCGTGATCGTCCGGTTCTGCGTCAGAGCCTCGGCGCGCTCGACCTCGTTCTGGGCGAGCTCGACCTGGGCCTTGGCGCGCGCGACTTCAGCGCGTGCCGCATCGACGGCAAGCTGATACGGGCGCTGGTCGATTGTGAAGAGCAGATCGCCCTTGTTCACCCGATCGCCGTCGCGGAAATGGATGCTGTCGAGGAACCCGGAGACGCGGGCCCTGATCTCGACCTGCTCGCGCGCTTCGAAGCGGCCTGTGTACTCGTCCCAGTTGGTCACGCGCTTGGCGAGCGGCGCTGCAGTCTGGACCGGCGGAGCCGGTGGGGCGCCCTGGGCGAGGGCCGTGGCGGCGGACGTCGCGAGCAGCACCGCGAAGGTGGCAAGAGTCCGACCCGTTGAGCGGCGGATTCGCATGGAAAAACTCCGGATAGCGGGGCCGGCGCAACCACTCTCGGTTTCCGGGCCGCGCGCAAGAAAGGTTGCGTGCTGACGATTGTCAAGTTCCGTCACTCGACAGCACCGTCGAATGACGACAGATTAGCAACATTCCGGCCAGGGGGTGACAGGATGGCAACAGACGCTTGCCGCCCGGGCGCCAAGGTTCTACCGAAGACGCGACCTGACCAGAGTTGGAAGACCGATATGAACGCGCATGCCCGCCCTGCCGACCCGAAGAAGCTGATCAAGGGTGCAACCGGCGATTGGGAAATCATCATCGGCATGGAAATCCATGCCCAGGTCACCTCCAACGCGAAACTTTTCTCAGGCGCCTCCACCGCCTTCGGGGGCGAGCCGAACGAGCATGTCAGCCTAGTCGACGCGGCCATGCCCGGCATGCTGCCGGTGATCAATGCCGAATGCGTGCGTCAGGCAGTTCGTACCGGCCTAGGGTTGAACGCGCGCATCAACAACCGGTCCGTGTTCGATCGCAAGAACTATTTTTATCCCGACCTGCCGCAGGGCTACCAGATCAGCCAGTACAAGAGCCCGATCGTCGGCGAAGGTGAGATCGTCGTCGATCTCTCGCCGACCGAGCAGATCAGCGTCGGCATCGAGCGCCTCCATCTGGAGCAGGATGCCGGCAAGTCGATCCATGATCAGCATCCGACGATGAGCTTCGTCGATCTCAACCGCTCCGGCGTCGCGCTGATGGAGATCGTCTCGCGCCCCGACCTGCGCTCGGCCGACGAGGCCAAGGCCTTTGTCACCAAGCTGCGCACCATCCTGCGCTATCTCGGCACCTGCGATGGTGACATGGAGAAGGGCAACCTGCGCGCTGACGTCAACGTCTCGGTGCGCCGCCCCGGCGAGCCCCTCGGCACGCGCTGCGAGATCAAGAACGTCAACTCGATCCGCTTCATCGGCCAGGCGGTCGATGTCGAGGCGCGCCGCCAGGTCGGCATCCTCGAGGATGGCGGCAAGATCGACCAGGAAACGCGGCTCTATGATCCCGGCAAGGGCGAGACCCGTTCGATGCGTTCCAAGGAGGAGGCGCATGATTATCGCTATTTCCCGGACCCGGACCTGCTGCCGCTCGAATTCGACGATGCCTTCGTCGAACATCTGAAGGCAGCGCTGCCGGAACTGCCCGACGCCAAGAAGGCGCGCTTCATCGCCGAATACGGCCTGACGCCCTATGATGCCTCCGTGCTCGTCGCCGAGCGCGAGCAGGCGGATTACTTCGAGGCTGTCGCCAAGGGCCGCGACGGCAAGGCCGCCGCCAACTGGGTGATCAACGAGTTGTTCGGCCGCCTGAACAAGGAAGGCAAGGATGTGACCGCCTCGCCGGTCTCTGCCGCCCAGCTCGGCGGCCTCGTCGATCTGCTTGGCGAKAGCGTCATTTCGGGCAAGATCGCCAAGGATCTGTTCGAGATACTCTGGTCCGAAGGGGGCGATMCGCGCGAGATCGTAGAGACGCGCGGCATGAAGCAGGTGACCGACACTGGAGCGATCGAGAAGGCGGTCGACGAGATCATCGCCGGCAATCCCGACAAGGTCGAGCAGGTCAAGCTGAAGCCGACCATGCTTGGCTGGTTCGTCGGCCAGGCCATGAAGGCGTCGGGCGGAAAGGCCAATCCGCAGGCGCTGAACGAGATCCTGAAGAAGAAGCTGGGTATCGAGTGACGCCAGACAGGCTCATCATCCGCGACGCGGTTGCGGCCGATCTCCCGGCCGTCCGCTCGCTGTTGGTCGAGACCTGGCATGCGACCTATGACGGCATTTATGGCTGGCAGCGTGTCGCCGAGATCACCAATGCCTGGCATTCGCTGGAGAATCTGAGCGCCCAGCTCGGTCGCGACGGCGAAGCCTTTCTCGTTGCTCTGGTCGATGACCAGATCGTTGCGACCTCGTCCGCCCGCCGCGAGCGCGACCGGGCGGCGCTGCTGACGCGGCTCTATGTCCTGCCGACCTATCAGGGCGTCGGGATCGGCCGCACCCTGCTGCACGTCACGCTCGCCCATTTCCCCCTGGCGCCGGTTGCGCGCCTGGAAGTCGAGCTGCAGAACGAGCCCGCGATCGCATTCTACGAGCGGATGGGCTTCTTCCTGCAGCGCTCGGCCCGCTTCGACGGCCGCGATGACACGCCCAACACCTTGCTGATGGCAAAGCGCCTGTTTGCCGAGTGACGGCAGCCGGCGGAGCCCGTCAGCGTGCCGCATGGGCCGGCATGCCGAGTTCCGTTTCAGAAAGGGCTTTGCTAACACCGCGCCAACCGCGGGGCTGTCCAGCGGTCCGGAGGCCTGGCCATGAGCAAGAGCAAGATCGATCCGTCCGAGATTTCCATTCGCCAGGCCCGGCGCGACGATGTCCAGCGTGTCGCCAGCCTGATCGTGCTTGGCTCCGCGACACAGGAAGTGACGGAACAGGACGCCGCAGCTGAAGCCGCGCACCCGGACTATGAGCGGGCCTTCGACGAGGTTCTGGCGAGTCCCGACACCACACTTTTCGTCGCCGAGCGCGCCGGAGAGGTCGTCGGCACCTTCCAGGTCACGCTCATTCCGGGTTTCGCCGCACGAGGGCGCAAGCGTGCGAAGTTCGAGAGTGTCCACGTTGCGCCGGAAACGCGGGGAATGGGGATCGGCGCAGTGATGATGACCCACGGGCTCGCCTTCGCAAAGGAGAAGGGAGCGGGGCTGGTCGAGCTGACCTCGCACAAGGCTCGCACCGACGCCCATCGCTTCTATCGCAATCTTGGCTTCGACCAGAGCCACGAAGGCTTCAAGAAGCCGGTCTGAAGGCCGCAGAGCCGTCCAGGCCGATCGCGGGCGGCTTACCATGCCCGGACATGACCAACCTGCTTGCCAAGCAGGTCGGCAACCCTACCGACGGCCTGCCGGGCGGCCTACATCAGATCCCGGCTCAATCGCGACAGGAAAGCTGTGATGCTCGCACGTTCGTCAAAGCCGATCGATCTCTACTACTGGCCGACGCCCAACGGCTGGAAAATCACCATCATGCTCGAGGAGTGCGGGCTCCCTTACAACCTCATCCCCGTGAATATCGGCAAGGGCGATCAGTTCAAGCCCGACTTCCTGGAGATCTCGCCGAATAATCGCATGCCGGCGATCGTCGATCATGATGGGCCCGGCGGAGAGCCGATCTCGGTCTTCGAGTCCGGTGCGATCCTGCAATATCTCGGCCGCAAGACCGGACAATACTACCCTGCCGATGAGCGTGGCCGCGTCGCGGTCGATGAATGGCTGTTCTGGCAGATGGGCGGCTTTGGGCCGATGCTCGGCCAGACCCATCATTTCCGCATCTACGCGCCCGAGAAGCTGCCTTACGCCATCGATCGCTACACCAACGAGGCCAACCGGCTCTATGGCGTGCTCAATCGCCGTCTCGAGGGCCGCGACTATATCTGCGGCGCTTACTCGATTGCCGACATGGCCTGCATCGGCTGGGCCAGAGGCTGGGAGAAGCAAGGGCAGGACATCAGGCAGTTCCCGAATGTCGGGCGCTGGCTGGAAACGATGCAGGCCCGCCCGGCCGTGCAGCGCGGCCTCGCGATCGGCGCTGAACTGCGCAATCCGGCCGGCATCAGCACGCCGGAAGAGAAGGCCGTTCTGTTCGGGCAGCGGGCCCGCTGAGCTGATCCATTGGCGATGGTCGACCTTGGGTTGACCGTCACCCTCCCGCCACGCTCGGCGCGCGCCGGGCTGGCGGCCCAGATGCCGGTTGCTGACGGCGCTGACCGGACAGCGCCCTAAGCTCGTCGCGTCAGTTCGCCCGAGTCCATTTCACCGAGCGGCAGATGATACCGCCGAGCACGCAGCCCGAGGTGGTCAGCGCATCTCCGGACAAGGACATCGTGCCGGAATAGGTCTTGCCATCCTCCGGATTGAAGGCGCTGCCGCTCCATTTGCCGGCGCCGGTCGGCTTCATGTCGTAGAAGATGCGCTGGCCGACCTTGGCGGGGCCGTTCGTGTCCTTCAGCCAGGCCAGTGTGCCGCACATCGCCTCGCCGCATTTGGCAAAGCGCACCCGCGAGGCCCCGCTATCGCGCAGCCAGGTGCCGCTGACATCCTGTGCCAGGGCGGAGCCGGTGCCGGCGAGTGCCAGCGTCGCGAATCCGAGCAGAGCGGCCCTGGCCGAGGTCTTGTGAAAGCGCATGCGATCCTCCCGTTTCGACCAGCTATGGCTGCATGGTTCAGATATGAACTATATCCGAGCCGGCTTTCGCTTCAAGCTGGAGACGCGTCGGGCTTGATGGACGGCTCCCGCCGGACCGACACGGAGCAGGACAGGCAAACGAAGCCGGCCGGGCAGCCTTGTAGGGCGGGGAGGCGGCAGCTATAAGCCGCCGCATTCTCCAGATTGTCCCTAAGGAACCAACGATGGCTGTCCAGCGTACCTTTTCCATTCTCAAGCCCGACGCGACGCGGCGCAACCTGACCGGCGCGGTCAACGCGGTGATCGAGAAGGCTGGCCTGCGCATCGTCGCGCAGAAGCGCATTCAGATGACCAAGGGCCAGGCCGAGACCTTCTATGCCGTCCACAAGGAACGGCCCTTCTTCGGCGAGCTGGTCGAGTTCATGACGTCCGGCCCGGTCGTCGTTCAGGTCCTGGAAGGCGAGAACGCCATCGCCACCTATCGCGACGTGATGGGCGCCACCAACCCGGCGAATGCCGCCGAGGGCACGATCCGCAAGCTCTTCGCCGAGTCGGTTGGTGAGAACACCGCTCACGGTTCGGATGCGCCGGAGACCGCCGCCATCGAGATCGCGCAGTTCTTCGCCGGCAACGAGATCGTCGGCTGACGCGGCGCGACTGCTGATCGTCTTCGAACGGCGGAGCCAGTGGCTCCGCCGTTTTCGTTCGGGGAACTATTTGAAGCCGAGATCGAAGGCGTAGCTGGCGGAGACGCCGACAGTCAGCGAATCCCGTGAGCCGAACGGCTTGACGATCGGCGATCTGGTCGCATCGCCGACGAGGTGCTTGTATTCGAGATAGGCAGTCGTCTGCAGCTTCTCGGACCAGTTATAGGTCACCTGCGCGATCGCGCCGATCGAGTTGATCCCAGCATTGTAACGCTGCAGCAGGCCGCCTCTGCCCGCGTAATTGCCGCCGAAATAGGTCCGGACATAGTCGGCCCCGACGACGCTCATGCGCGGGCCGGCGCCGATCGTCCAGGCCCCGATCTTCTGGAAGGCGTCGATCTTGAATTCGGCGACAAGCGCGTCATGCGTGATCACGCCGCGGCGCAGGTCGACGCGGCCGCGCAGCCAGGAGGTCGGGTAGAATTCGACAAAACCGCCGAGCTCGGCGCCGAACTTGACGTCCGGCATGCCGATCAGCGCAGGGTTGGTGCTCGCCTTGCGCTCCCAGAGCAGGTTGCCGGAGAAGCCGACGCGCCAGGCCTTGCCGGAGAAGAATCCGATGCTGATCGCATCGTCTTCCGATGACCACCAGGTGCTCTTGGTGCCACGCGCCAGGTTCACGATCGCCCGCGGCCGGAAGACATAGTCGTTCGAACCGGAATAGTCCGGCGTGTAGCGCAGGCCGCCTCCCAGGGTCAGGTGCCAGTTCTGGACGGATTCGGGGGAGGTGAGGGTGGTGTAATCGCTGGACTGGGCTTGAGCTKAGCCGGCAGGCGACAGGCAGAGACTGGCCGCAAGGCCGGTCAGAAACGCAACGCAACGCATTATCGAACTCCGGCGCAACGGCGCCTTGGCAAGCGGAAGTTCCGACAATCTGAAGCGTTATCGTTAATCCCGGGTTGACGCCGCCGGCATTGACCGCAAAAGCCCGGCGCGTCACCAGTAGCGGGCTGAAGGATCATCCATGACCGAACTGCCCCGCATCACGCATCTGCCGTCAGTCTGCCCGCATGACTGCCCATCGGCCTGTTCGCTGGAAGTCGAGGTGATCGACGGGCGCAGCATCGGGCGGGTGCGCGGCAGCAAGCGCCAGAGCTACACCGACGGCGTGATCTGCGCGAAGGTGGCGCGGTATTCCGAGCGCATCCATCATCCGGACCGGCTGCTGCACCCCTTGCGCCGCACCGGACCGAAGGGCTCCGGGCAGTTCGAGCGTATCTCCTGGGATGAGGCGCTGGACGAAACCGCACGCCGCTTCCTCGCGATCGAGGCCGAGCACGGCGCCGACGCCGTCTGGCCCTATTACTATGCCGGCACGATGGGGCTGGTGATGCGTGACGGCATCAACCGGCTGCGCAACGTCAAGCGCTACTCCGGCCAGTATTCGACGATCTGCACCACGATGGCCTGGACCGGGTTCATCGCCGGCACGGGCCGGCTCGCCGGTCCCGATCCGCGCGAGATGGCGAAATCGGACTGCGTAGTGATCTGGGGCACGAACGCCGTGCACACCCAGGTCAATGTCATGCATCACGCGATCAAGGCGCGGAAGGAGCGCGGCGCCAAGATCGTCGCCATCGACATCTACCACAACCCGACGCTGGCCCAGGCCGATCTCGCGTTGGTGCTGCGCCCGGGTACCGATGGCGCGCTCGCCTGCGCCGTCATGCATGTCCTCTTCCGCGACGGCCATGCCGACCGCGACTATCTCGCGCGCTACACTGATGCGCCCGCCGAACTCGAGGAGCATCTCGCCAGCCGCACGCCGGAATGGGCGGCTGCGATCACCGGACTCGACGTCGCCGCGATCGAGGAATTCGCGACCCTGGTCGGCACCCGCAAACGCAGCTTCTTTCGCCTCGGCTATGGCTTCGCACGCCAGCGCAACGGTGCGGTGAACATGCATGCGGCGCTCTGCGTCCCGACGGTGACAGGCGCCTGGCAGTACGAAGGCGGCGGCGCCTTTCATTCGAACAGCGGCATCTACCAGTGGCGCAAGAGCCTGATCGAAGGGCTGGATGTCCGGGATCCCCGCATCCGCCAGCTCGACCAGTCGCAGATCGGCAGGGTTTTGACTGGCGACGCCGAGGCCTTGCGCCAGGGCGGGCCCGTGAAGGCGCTCTTCATCCAGAACACCAATCCCGTCTCGGTTGCGCCCGAGCAGGAACTGGTCAAGCAGGGCTTTGCCCGCGACGACCTGTTCACGGTCGTGCACGAGCAGTTCATGACCGAGACCGCAGCCATGGCCGACATCGTGCTGCCGGCGACGCAGTTCATGGAGCATGACGACCTCTACCAGGGCGGCGGGCATCAGCACATCATGTGGGGCGGCAAGCTCGTCGAGCCGCCTGGCGAGTGCCGCTCGAACCACGAGGTGATCTGTGCGCTTGCCGAGCGCCTGGGCGCCGAACATCGCGGGTTCGCGATGACGCCGCGCGAGATCGTCGACTGGACGCTGCGCGAGACCGGCCGCGGCACGCTGGACGAGCTGATCGCGGCTGATTTCCACGACATCCAGCCGGGGTTCGATCGCGCGCATTACGTCGACGGTTTCGGCTATCGCGACGGCAAGTTCCGCTTCAAGCCGGACTGGCCGAAGGTGCCCAACGCCAATGACGGCCCGGTCGGCCCCTACAGCCAGATGCCGGGTCTTCCCGATCATTGGGGCGTAATCGAGAACACGGACGAGACGCATCCCTTCCGCCTCGCGACCAGCCCCGCCCGCAGCTTCCTCAACTCGACCTTCACCGAGACACCAAGCTCGCAGAAGAAGGAGGGCGGACCGAGCTTGATGATGCATCCGCAGGACGCGGAAGGGCTCGGCATTTCCGATGGCGGCGAAGTCGTTATCGGCAACCGGCGCGGCAGCGTGCATCTGACGGCGAAGTTCTTCTCCGGCGTGGTGCGCGGCGTMGTCATTGCCGAATCGATCTGGCCGAATGCGGCGCACAAGCATGGGCGCGGCATCAACACCATCACCGGCGCCGATGCGGTCGCTCCCTTCGGCGGGGCCGCCTTCCACGACAACAAAGTGTGGATCAAGAAGGCGTGACTGATCGGCCACTTGACCTTTACGGAGGGCTGTGACCATTCCGCCGCGCGCGGGCGAGGCATGGATGATGCTTGCCCCGGCATGGGCATGTCTCGAAGGAACTGCGGAATCATGAAGATGCGGCGGATAGGTGCGGTCGTTCTGGCCGGTGGGTTCCTGATGATGGCTGCGGTTTCGGCCCAGGCCGCGAGCGGCACGAGCGCCTTGCCGCCGCCCGATCCGACCGCCAAGAACCTGACGCCCTACATGATCCAGCTTCGGGCCTTCGATGCCTGCCTGGTCACCCAGTCGCAGCTGATCGGCACGACGCGTGAAGCCGTCCACACGCCTTGCAGCTGCTATGCCAAGGGCACCGTCAACGCGATGACCAAGGACGAGATCCAGGCCTTCCGCGAAACCGGCTATTTCAACGACAGCGCCCGCGCCAAGGGCTACGATTTCATCGATCGCTGCAAGCTCAGGCGGCCGAGCTGATCAGCTTCCGGTCGGCGAAATAGCGCGCCCCGATCCGCGCCGCATAGGCGACGAGATTGGGGTGGCTTTCGATCAGGCCGCGTATCGGCGACTCGAAGAGCGTGCACAGCCCCGAGGCCAGGAAGGCGCCAAGCGTGGCGTCCGCGCCGCAAGGCTCGCTGCCCATCAGATAGGGCCGCTCGCCCAGAATCGCGGCGGCGGCTCCCAGCGCATGCCGGGCGAGTTCCGCCTGTTCAACCGGGCTGTGGCGCCCGGTGCCCTGGCCCTTGAGCGTGCGCTGCACCTGGCGTTTGACCATCGCGGCAACCAGCGGTCGCAACGGCGCCGGCACGACTCTGAAGAACTGAAGCGGCCCCCGGTTGAAATTGCTGTCATTGGCCCAGCGCTCGCTGACCACGAACCAGTAGAGATGATCCTCCAGCATCTTCTCGACGGCCCAGGCGATGCCGCGCTGTTCCGGCGTCAGGCCCTTGTCGAAGTCGATGCCGTATTTCCGCTCCAGATGCAGTCTGATGAAGGTGCTGTCGGCGACGATCTCGCCAGCGTCGATGATCAGCGGCAGCTTGCCCTTGGGCGCCCGCCTCATATTGCCGATCTTGCGCTCATGCGGGAGGCCGGACATCTGCAGGAGGATGTCCGCCTTCATGCAGAAAGGGCTCGGGTCCGGCAGGCCGAACCCGGGTCCGAAGACCTGTAGCGTGATCATGCGAAATCCTCCCATTGGCAGAGGCAAGGCGTTGGTTTTCTGCTGACAGACTGCTGACAACTCTTGTCAGCAGAGCTAGAGCATTCTCCTGCCCAACMTGATGCTTGGGAATTCCTCGTCATGCAACGTGCCGAACGTCTGCTCGATCTGATCCAGGGCCTGCGCCGACGTCGCAGGCCGGTGACGGCCGATACCCTCGCCGCCGAACTCGATGTCTCGGTKCGGACGATCTACCGCGATATCGGCGCATTGATGCGCCAGGGCGTGCCGGTGCGCGGCGAGGCCGGCATCGGCTATGTGCTTGACGCTGGCTTCGATCTGCCGCCGCTGATGCTCTCGCCGGACGAGATCGAGGCGGTTCTCGTCKGCATGCGCTGGCTTGGTGAGCGTGCCGACCCGGTGCTGGCACGCGCGGCGGAAGACGTCGTCAGCAAGGTCGCAGCCGTCCTGCCGCCGCATCTACGACCGATCCTGCTCGATGGCGCCCTGTTCGCGCCGGCCTATCGCTGCGACCAGCCGGTCGATCAGATCGATGCCGCCGGCATCAGGGCTGCGATCCGCCAGGGCCGCAAGCTCGCGATCCGGTATCGCGACGAGGCCGGTCAGGAGACCGACCGGATGATCTGGCCGATCGGCATGACATTCTACGAGCGGGTGCGGATCGTCATCGCCTGGTGCGAGCTGCGGCAGGCCTTCCGGCATTTTCGCACGGACCGCATCACCGATCTCGTCCCGCGCGAAGAGCGCTATCCGGCAAGACGGGCCGATCTGTTCCGTCGCTGGGAGAAGGAAGAGGAACAGGCGGCACAGGCCCGATCCTGCCCGATCGATCAGCCGCGCACGACCTCGCCCCCCGCCAGCGTGGCCCTGCCGGAGGCAACCTCCGCCAGCGCCCGCTGATAGAGCGCGTGTTCGACGCCGAGCACGCGGTGCGCCAGGGCATCCTCATCGTCGCCGGCGAGCACGGGAACCCGGGTCTGTGCGATCACCGGCCCGGCATCGAGCTCCGGCACGACGAAATGCACGCTGCAGCCATGCTCCCTGACCCCGGCTTCGAGAGCCTGGCGATGAGTATGCGTGCCCTTGAACAGGGGAAGCAGCGAGGGGTGGATATTGAGCAGCCGTCCTTCCCAGCGCCTGACGAACCAGGGCGTCAGGATGCGCATGAAGCCGGCGAGCGCGATGAGCTCGATCTGATTGACGCGCAGGACATCGTCCATGGCGCGCTCGAAAGCCTCACGATCCCGACCGAAGGAGCGGTGATCGACGGTTGCGACGGGCACCCCGGCAGCCGCAGCCCGGGCCAGGCCACCGGCCTCGGGCACGTTCGAGAGCACGAGAGCGATCTCGGCCGGATAGTCGCCGGCCTGCGCCGCCTCGATCAGCGCGGCCATGTTGGAACCGCGCCCCGAGATCAGGATCGCGGTGCGACGACGCGCCGGCTGAATCACAGGCTGAGCGTCCCGCGATAGCTCACCGGCTCTTCGCCGGCCGCGACCGGGACGATTTCGCCAAGCCGCACCGGCGCTTCGCCGGCGTCCCTCAGGGCGGCCTCGACCTCACCGGCCTTGCCGGCTTCAGCGGTGACGATCATGCCGATGCCGCAATTGAAGGTGCGAAGCATCTCGCGCTCGGCAACACCGCCGACCTTGGCAAGCCAGCCGAAGACCGGCGGAACCGGAATGGCCGCAAGATCGAGCGCAACGCCGAGCCCTTCGGGCAGCACGCGCGGAATATTGTCGGGGAAGCCGCCCCCGGTGATGTGGGCAAGCGCCTTGATGCCCGCCGTCGCCTTCAGCGCGGCCAGCAGCGGCTTTACATAGATGCGTGTCGGCACGAGCAGCGCTTCGGCGAGGCTGGTCTCAGGTGCGAAGGGGGCGGGAGCCTCCCAGCTCTGTCCCGACAGAGCGACAATGCGCCGGACCAGCGAGTAGCCGTTGGAATGGACGCCGGAGGAGGGCAGGCCGAAGACCACGTCGCCGGGCACGAGATCCGCACGCGGCAGCAGTGCCCCGCGCTCGGCGGCGCCGACCGCGAAGCCCGCGAGGTCATAATCCTTCTCGGCATACATGCCGGGCATCTCGGCAGTTTCGCCGCCGATCAGCGCGCAGCCGGCTTGCCGGCAGCCATCGGCGATGCCGCGCACGATCTCGACGCCGACCTGCGGATCGAGCTTGCCGGTAGCGTAATAGTCGAGGAAAAGCAGCGGCTCGGCGCCCTGCACGATCAGGTCGTTGACGCACATCGCGACGAGGTMGATGCCGATCGTCGAATGCCGCCCGCTTTCGATCGCGATCTTGACCTTCGTGCCGACGCCGTCATTGGCGGCGACCAGGATCGGGTCATTGAAGCCCGCAGCCTTCAGATCGAAGAGGCCGGCGAAGCCTCCGATCTCCGCATCGGCACCGGGGCGGCGCGTGGCACGCACCAGCGGCTTGATGGCATCGACCATCGCGTTGCCGGCATCGATGTCGACGCCCGCCTGCGCATAGGTCAGTCCGTTCGCTMCTGGCTTGCTCATGGTCCTCGGCTTCCATTCCGTTCGCGCGAGCGATAGGCAAGCCAGCCGCGCCTTGCAAGCCGCTATGACGGATTCGGCCTTGCCGGTGCACCGTTTCGGGCTCTAGCCTCGCACAGGACAGCGCTGCGAATCCGGAAGAGCATGACCCTTCCCAACCTCATCACCATCGGCCGGCTGTTTCTGGTGCCGCTCGTCGTGGTGATGATCACCAATGGACGCTGGGAGACGGCCTTCATCCTCTTCGTGGCGGCCGGCGTCTCGGACGCGGTCGATGGATTCATCGCCAAGCGCTTCGGCATGACCAGCGAGCTCGGCGCCTATCTCGACCCCGTCGCGGACAAGGCGTTGATCGTCTCGATCTACATCACGCTTGCGCTGGTCGGGGCTATCCCGGTCTGGCTGGTCGTCCTGGTGGTCTCGCGCGACCTGATGATCGTCTCCGCCGTGATCCTGTCCTGGGTGATGGAAAAACCCGTCGAGATCGCTCCTTTCGTGGTCAGCAAGCTCAACACGGCCGCACAGCTCATTTTCGCCGCGCTGATGCTCGGGAGCAAGGCCTTCGGGGTCGATCCCGGGCCGGCGATCGATGTCGGCCAGCTCCTGGTCGCCGTATTGACGCTGGGATCAATGGCGGCCTATCTCGCGTTCTGGCTGCGCCATATGGCGGCCTGACCTGCGGCGAGCGGGCGCGATTGCGTCCGTTTCAGTGCTGCGGCTTGGAACTTGCTTCGTGTTCACCCATCTTCGTGGACGCGGTCGATGATCTCGCATCGCGGAATCCGCCGGGGACTGCCTGTTCATGTCGTTGCAACGCCAAATCGGTTTCTGGCTGATCTCGCTCGCAGTCTTCGTGCTGTGCCTGGTCTTGCTGCGCGACGTGCTGCTGCCATTCATCGCGGCGCTGGCGCTGGCCTATCTGCTCGACCCCCTTGCGGATCGGCTCGAGCGGCTCGGAATGAGCCGTCTGGCCGCGACGATTGTCATCCTGATCGTCTTCCTTCTGATCTTCGTGCTGTCGCTCGTGCTGCTCATGCCCTTGCTCGGCCAGCAGCTCGCCGGCTTCGTTGCGCGGATGCCCGAGGTCGCTGCCAAGCTGCAAACGCTGATCCTGGAGCGGGGGGCGCCGCTCCTCGAGAAGCTGGGTGGTGGCAAGCTTGCCCAGGATGCCCAGAATTCACTCGGAAATCTCGTCGGCGAAGCAACCAAATGGGTCGGCAGTGTCCTGCAATCGCTCTGGTCCGGGGGGACCGCGATCATCGGCGTGTTCTCGCTGCTGGTTCTGACCCCCGTCATCGCCTTCTATCTGCTGGTCGACTGGGACCGCATGTGCGCGACCGTCGACAGCTGGTTGCCGCTCGACCATCGCGACACCATCCGCGGCCTGCTGAGCGAGATGGATAAGGCGATCGCCGGCTTCCTGCGCGGCCAGGCGCTGCTCTGCATCCTGCTCGGGACCTTCTATGCCGTCGGATTGAGCATCGTCGGCGTCAACTTCGGCGCGCTCATCGGCATCATCAGCGGCTTCCTCTCCTTCATCCCCTATGTCGGCTCGCTGACGGGCCTCGTGCTGTCGGTCGGCGTCGCGATCGTGCAGTTCTGGCCGGAGTGGACTTGGCCGTTGGTGACGCTCGGCGTCTTTGCCGCCGGTCAGTTCATCGAAGGCAACATCCTGCAGCCGAAGCTCGTCGGCGACTCGATCGGCGTGCATCCGGTCTGGCTGATGTTCGCGCTGCTTGCCTTCGGCTCTCTCTTCGGCTTCGTCGGGCTCCTGCTTGCGGTTCCCTTGGCGGCAGTCATCGGGGTCTTGAGCCGTTTCGCGCTTCGGCAGTATCTGGCGAGCAACATCTATCATGGCGGCGATGTTTCGAAGTCCGCCGAAGCCCGCAAGCGTCTCGGAGCCGATGTCTGACCATACAAGCCGCCCGCGTCAGCTCGCCTTCGACCTGCCCGTCGACAGCCGCCACGGCGTCGAGGATTTCCTGATCGGCCCGTCCAACGAAGCCGCCTATGGGATGATCGAGGCCTGGCCGCACTGGCCCGAGGCCTGGCTGCGCCTGGTTGGCCCGGAAGGGGCGGGAAAGACCCATCTMGCGGCGATCTGGGCCAAGGCGGCCCATGCCTGGGTCATGCCCGTCTCCGAGGTGACCGAGGAGAACGTGCCGCACCTGATCTCCGGAGGGGCGCTCGTCGTCGAGGATTGCGACAGACGGCCTCGCGACGAAGCCGCCCTGTTCCACCTCTTGAACGCGATCAAGGCGAAGCGCGGCTCGCTGCTGCTGACCGCACGCGCAGCTCCCGATCAATGGGGCGTACGTATTCCCGACCTGTTGTCGCGCCTGCGGCTGGCGCCCCATGCGACGATCGCGCCGCCGGACGATGCGCTGCTGCGGGCGCTGCTGGTCAAGCTCTTCATCGACCGGCAGCTCATCGTCGATGCCGGCATCATCGAAGCGCTGACGCTGCGGATGGAGCGCTCGTTTGCCGCGGCGCGTGCACTGGTCGACGCGCTCGACAGGCTTTCGCTGGAACGCGGGCGGCGCGTCACGCGCGCCCTGGCCGGCGAGGTCCTGGCGGACCTCTTTCCGGATGATGCGAACTGAACAGGCAGCGCAGCCAGGCAGGTTGGAAGGAGAGCGGTATGGCCGACGGACGTGAGATCCGGCTGTTTTCCTACGGCACATTGCGCCAGAGGAACGTCCAGCTCGCCACATTCGGCCGAGAGCTCGAAGGCCGTGACGACGCCCTTGTCGGCTTCGCCCGCACAATGGTCGAGATCACCGATCCGGAGGTGATCGCCACCAGCCGCGAGACGCATCATCCGATCGTGACCCGGTCCGGCAATCCTGCCGACGAAGTGGCCGGAACCGTCTTCAACATCACAGCCGCGGAGCTCGCCGCGGCCGATTCCTACGAGGTCTCGGATTAGCGCCGGATTGCGGTGTGGCTCAGATCCGGGACCGAGGCGTTMGTCTATGTCCGGGCTGCGGACGCGTCCTGAATCGAACGTTCAGGCCGCGCCTTCCGAAGCCGACTTGGCCGACGGCCCAACGAGGCGTGCATGCATGGCCTCGATCAGAAGTTCATGCGCACGGGCTGCGATCGCGTCGAGCGAGGGCGTCCGCACGAACATCGCGGCCGCCTTCTCGCTGAGCTCCTCGCGGCTCGGCAGGACCGGCAGATGCCATTGCGCAACGGCGTCCTGGGCCTGCTGCTGCATTTCGGCCAGCCGGTCACCCGCACGTTGCTGCAGTTCGGCGAGCGCTTCGCGCAAATCGGCGAGCGTCATCGTCGGCAGATGCAGCTCCGACAGGGCAGGGCTCGCCGCATAGGCTTCCCGGAAGGCGCTGACGACGCGGTCCAGCGGCACCGAAGCCGCAAGCCGCTCGGCAGAGCGTTCGATGACGCGCGGCGGCAGGGCCTGCGAACGATCGACGACGGCCTGCGGCGGCGCCTTCAGGTCCCAGACCGCGCCGATCTTCGAGAGACCGAGGATCACGTAATAGGTCGGGTCCCACTGCCACCAGCGGAAGCCCTGACGCACGCTGTACTGATAGGCGTGGTGGTTGTTGTGCCAGCCTTCGCCCATGGTGATGATCGCCAGCCACCAGTTGTTGCGGCTCTCGTCGCCGGTCACATAGTCCTTGTCGCCATGCACATGCGCGAGCGAGTTGATGCAGAATGTCGCGTGATAGACCGCAACCGTCGACCAGAAGAAGCCAACGATCAGGCCGGCCCAGCCGCCGATCGCGAAGCAGAGGCCGGCAAGCAGGATCGCGGGCGCCAGCTCGAAACGGTGCAAAAGGCGCAATTCGGGGAACTTCGTCAGGTCCTGAATCGTTGAATCGTCGAAGGTGCTGTGATCGCGGCTGAAGATCCAGCCGACATGCGAATAGGCGAAGGATGTCATGACCGGCGAATGCACGTCATGCTCGGTATCGGCATAGCGATGATGGTGACGGTGCTTGGAGGCCCACCAGAGCACGCTCTTCTGCGCCGTCGATTGGGCCAGCAGCGCGAGCAGGAACTGCCCGAAGCGGCTGGTCTTGTAGGAGCGATGTGAGAAATAGCGGTGATAGCCACCGGTGACCGCGAACATCCGCAACCAGTACAGCCCGATCGCGAGCCAGACCGAGGTMCAGGTCACACCGCTCCAGAGCGCCCCGAAACAGGCGAGATGCGCCAGCACGAAGGGAACGGCGGATGGGTAGACGATGTCGCCATCATCATGAGGGGCAGTGCTGTCGCTCAAGAATGCTCTCTGTGGGGTTCGCGCGGATTCGCCGCTTCGGTGCGGCACGGGCCGCATGTCCAGCGGCACCAAACAGGACGAGCCGGCGCCGCGCAAGTAGGCCACTCGCCGCAGCATGGCAAGGAAACCACGTGGGAAGGCAATTGGTTCGAGGCAACGCAGGAATAGCACTCGCCCGTCATCGAAGCGTCACGCTAGGATGGCTTCAAGTTTGACAGGCGGGCGATCTCGGCCCGGCTTGCGTTCGAGACGAGGGCGAAACTCATGAATATCGAACCGACAAACGTGAAGGCCGCGGACATCGCGCCTCAGGTCGGTCCCATCGGTCTGCGCCATTCGCCGGCCCGCTTCGTCAATCGCGAGCTGTCCTGGCTGCAGTTCAACCGTCGGGTGATGGAGGAGGCGTCGAACCGCAACCATCCTCTGCTGGAGCAGCTCCGCTTCCTCTCGATCTCTGCCAATAATCTCGACGAGTTCTTCATGGTCCGCGTCTCGGGCCTGCGCGAGCAGCTCAAGGCGGGTGTCGTCACGCCCAGCCAGGATGGATTGACCCCGGCCGAGCAGCTGATCGAAATCGCCAAGGCGACGGCCGATCTTACCGCCGACCAGCAGGCGCGCTGGGTCGAACTCAAGCGCGAGCTGGACGATAATCGGATCGTGCTGCTGGGGCCGAAGGACATCGGTGCGCAGCACCGCACCTGGCTCGAGGACCACTTCCTCCATCTCKTCTTCCCCGTGCTGACGCCATTGGCGATCGACCCGGCGCATCCCTTTCCCTTCATCCCCAACCTTGGCTTCACGCTGGCGCTGGCGCTGGAGCGGATCAGCGATGGCCGGCAGCTCGACGCGCTGATCCGGGTTCCCGGGAAGATCGACCGCTTCATCGAGCTGCCCGATCTGGCACGCGACGGCGTGCACCGCTTCATCACGCTGGAAGACACCGTCTCGCTCTTCATCGGCAAGCTCTTCCCTGGCTACGACGTCAAGGGAACCGGCTCGTTTCGCGTCATTCGCGACTCCGACCTCGATATCGAGGAGGAGGCCGAGGATCTGGTCCGCGTCTTCGAGACGATGCTGAAGCAGCGCCGCCGTGGCGTCGTCATCCGTCTCGAGGTCAGCGACGGCATGCCGCCGCATCTGCACCGGCTGATCGTGCGCGAACTGAAGGTCGATCCCGACGAGATCGTCCAGGTCGATGGTATGATCGGGCTGAACGAGCTCTCGCAGCTGGTCGGCGTCGACCGGCCGGACCTCAAGTTCAAGCCGTACAACGCCCGCTTCCCCGAGCGCATTCGCGAGCATGGCGGCGATTGCTTCGCCGCGATCCGCCAGAAGGACCTGCTCGTCCACCACCCCTATGAAAGCTTCGACGTCGTCGTGCAGTTCCTGCAGCAGGCGGCGCATGACCCCAACGTCGTCGCCATCAAGCAGACGCTCTACCGCACCTCATCGAACTCGCCGATCGTCAGGGCGCTGGCCGAGGCTGCCGAGGCGGGCAAGTCGGTGACGGCCCTGGTCGAGCTCAAGGCGCGCTTCGACGAGGAGGCGAATATTCGCTGGGCCAAGGATCTGGAGCGCGCGGGCGTGCAGGTCGTCTATGGCTTCATCGAGCTGAAGACCCACGCCAAGCTCTCGATGGTGGTGCGGCGCGAGGCCGGCCAACTCGTCAGCTACTGCCATATCGCGACCGGCAATTATCACCCGATCACGGCGCGCATCTACACCGACGTCTCCTTCTTCACCGCCGATCCGGTGATGGGGCAGGACGTCGCGCGCGTCTTCAACTTCATCACCGGCTATGCGGAGCCGGCCGAGCTGGAGCAGATGTCCGTCTCACCGGTGGGGCTGAAACAGCGCCTGCTGTCCGACATCGCCGAGGAGATTGCCCATGTGAAGGCAGGCCGCAAGGGTGCGATCTGGGGCAAGTGCAACTCGCTGGTCGACCCCGAGATCATCGACGCGCTCTATGATGCGAGCCAGGCCGGTGTGGAGATCGACTTCGTCGTGCGCGGCATCTGCTGCCTGAGACCCGGAATTCCGGGGCTGTCGGAGAACATCCGGGTCAAGTCGATTGTCGGACGCTTCCTCGAGCACACCCGGATCTATGCCTTCGGCGCCGGCTTCGGCCTGCCCTCGGCCAAGGCCAAGCTCTATATTTCCTCGGCCGATCTGATGCCGCGGAATCTCGATCGGCGCGTCGAGGCATTAACCCCGATCCAGAATCCGACGGTGCACCAGCAATTGCTGGAGCAGATCATGCTGGCGAATTTCCTCGACAACGAGCAAAGCTGGACCATCTTGCCCGATGGTGGCTCAAGACGCATTGTCCCGCCGCCGAGCGACGAGTCGTTCAACGCCCACAAATATTTCATGACCAATCCGAGTTTGTCCGGACGTGGAAAATCGCTCTCCAATTCAAGCCCCCGCAGCCTTGCGCGCCGGACCGGCAGAAAGGCTTGACCCGGCGTTGATCCCGGGGCGGCTGAGCCTCGGCGAGACGCTCGCCATCGTCGATATCGGCTCGAACTCGGTGCGTCTCGTCGTCTACGAGATGCTGTCGCGTTCGCCGGCGCAGGTCTTCAACGAGAAGGAGATGGCCGGCCTCGGCCGTCAGGTCGCGACAACCGGGCGGCTTGCCGATGACGCCATCGAGAAGGCGCTTGGCGCGCTCGTGCGCTTCCGCATTCTCTGCGAGGCGATGCATGTCCGCGATATCCGGGTCATCGCGACGGCTGCGGCACGCGACGCCGCCAATGGACCTGCGTTCATTGCGCTTGCCGAGCGGGCGATCGGCCAGCCGATCGAGCTGATCTCCGGGGGGCGTGAAGCCTATTTGTCGGCTCTCGGCGTGATCTCGGGCTTTGACGCACCGCGTGGCGTCGTCGGCGACCTTGGCGGCGGCTCGCTTGAGCTTGCCGCCGTCGACAACGACCGGGTGGGCGAGGGGGCCAGCCTGCCGATTGGCGTGCTGGCGCTGCTCGACCGCTCGAAAGGCTCGGTCAAGCTCGCCGAGAAGATCGTCCGCGAGGCACTCGACAACCTGCCGCAGCTCGCCGCGATGCGCGGACGCGATTTCTACGCCGTCGGTGGCACCTGGCGTGCGCTCGCAACGTTGCATCAGCGCCAGTCGGTCTATCCGCTGAGCGTGATGCACGCCTACACCGTGCCGGCGCGGGACGTGACGGAATTCGCCAAGCTGGTCGAGCGGGCCGACAGCGCCGTGCTGGAATCGATCGAAGCAGTGTCCTCGGCGCGCCGGCCGCTCCTGGCCTATGGCGCACTGGTGCTCGACCAGTTGATCAAGCGCGGCCGTCCCAGGTCTGTTGTGATTTCGGCCAACGGTGTCCGCGAGGGACTGTTGCACGAACAGCTCCCCGACGAGGAGCGCAGGATCGATCCGCTGCTTCAGGGGGCACAGGACTACAACCAGCTCAGGGCCCGCGACCCGCGGCATGCGATCGACCTGATTGCCTGGGTCGCAAAGCTCTTCGCCAGCGCTGGCATGCATGAGGATGCGGCAAGCCGCCGCTTGCAGGACGTCGCCTGCCTGCTCTCGGATATCGGCTGGCGCGCCCATCCGGACTATCGCGGCGAGCAGAGCCTCAATGTCATTGCCCATGCCGCCTTCAACGGCGTGGATCACCCCGGCCGCGCCTTMCTGGCGCTCGCCGTGTTCCATCGCTATGCCGGCGCCAAGAGCGACACGCCGGTGGCATCCGAGCTGCGGCGCCTCCTGACACCCCGGCAGCTCGAACGCGCGCTGCTGCTCGCGGCGACGTTCCGCGTGGCCTATCTGCTTTCGGCGGGCATGCCCGATATCCTGACCCGCATTTCGCTGACCTGCGTCGACCGCCGGCTCGTGCTGCGCTTCCCGGCAGACCTTAAGGCGCTGTCGAGCGAACGGGTCACCGGGCGGCTGAAGCAGCTCGCCCGCCTGCTCGGCCGCGAGCACGAGGTCGCGGCGGGCTAAGGCATCGGCCGGAAAGAGGGTTCGATCATCGGGCCCGATGCGATACCGGGTCCGGGGACCTAACGCCTGCTGACATCGACCTCGGTCGCCGAGCGTACATCGACATCGACAATCGCGAGGTCGGGGCGATCGATGGCCGGATAGGCGCGCGTCTCGCCTGGCCGTTGCACGAAGACCAGGCTGGCGAGGGCAGGGTGGCTCGCCAGTTTCGAACGTGCCAAGGCTGGCTCCATGGCGCCGGGAAGCACCAGATGTGCCTTTCTGCCTCCTTCGAGGCAGGCATGCAGGTCGCCGAGGCTGAACAGGCCAAGCGGCAGCAGCTCGACACCTGTCAGGATCGCCATACCGGGCCCGGAGGCGAGCGCGGCGAGGTCCCCGCCGACCAGCGTGGTGATGATCCGTGACGAGGCCAGCGGTTTCAGCAGGCGCGAAATCTCCAGCGCCTTGCTCAGCAATGCGCGTTCCGAGATGGCCTGCGGTCCCGCAAAGCTCCTGCTGTCGACGACCTGGAGGGCCGGGCGTTCCGTCGATTCCGGCAGGGGGTGGCGCACGCCATTCGCAATCAGGGTATCGAGCGGAGCGACGCCGTCGGGAATGTCACGGCCGAAACCGCCGACGAAGCGCGTTCCGAAGGCACGCATGGCAAGTGTCCGCAGCATCAGCAATGGGCGAACGTGCCCGATGCGGCCGGCGCCGAGGGCCATCACCGCCCCCGATGCCTCGATCAACCGGAGCAGATCCAGCTCATTGGCGTGCAGCGGCAACATCAGCGGCGAGAGGCCGGAGCGCAAGGCGGCCAGAATGGAAACCAGTGCCTCGGGCCCCAGCGGTGCAAGGATCGCGACGCTCGCGCCGGGCTGGGCATGATTGGTGCTCAGAAGCCCGGCGAGGCGCGAAACCCGGTCGTCCAGGTCCACGAAACTGAGGGAGCGCGGCTGCTCGTCGCTCCAGCTGCGGCGTCCGGGGGGATCGCGCAGCGCCGCCTCGTAGCCGCGGCTGCGCACCAGGGCCTTCAGCAAAGTATCGAGATCGAGGCCGTCTAGCAGGGCAGCAGCGTCGTCGTAGTCAGCCCGCATCGACGATCCTTCAGTTCGCCGGAGCGGGCGGCGCCGGGACGCGGGCCAGAACTTCGGTGGACAGGAAATAGGCCGGCCTGCGGGCCGGCAGCACGACATCGCGTGAACGAGCGAGCCAGGTCTCGGGCAAATAATAGAGCGGCACGACATAGAACCCGGAGATCAGCAGCCGGTCGAGCGTGCGCACCGAGGCAACGAAATCGGCGCGTTCGCGGGCGGAGAGCAGCGTTTTCAATACCGCGTCGACGGCCGGCGATTTCACGCCTGCATAGTTCAACGAGCCCTTGCGCTCGGCATTGCTCGAATCCCAGCGCCCGACCTGCTCGTTGCCGGGAGAGGCCGAGGCCGGCCATGTCCACTGGATCATGTCGAAATCGAAGGTGGAAAGGCGGCGCCAATACTGCACGTCGTCGATCAACCTGACCGTGACGGCGATGCCGAGCCTGGTCAGCGACTTCGCATAGTTCAGCGCAAGCCGCTCCTGCGGCCGGCTGGTGACGGTGATCTCGAAGCTCAGCGCCTCGCCGTTCTTGCTCTGGCGCAGCACGCCGTCCTGAAGTGCGTAACCAGCGCTCTGCAGCAGATCGAGCGCCTTGCGCGCCTGATCGCGGTCACGGCCGGAACCGTCGGTCGCCGAGGGCATCCAGGTTCCCGCGAGAACGTCCTCCCGGACGGCCCCGGGGAAGCCTGCGAGCAGTGCCTTCTCGCGCGCATCCGCCGCCACTCCGAGCGCGGAGAGCTCCGAATCCGCGAAGAAGCTGCCGGCCCGTCGATAGACGCCATGGAACAGATTGCGGTTGGCCCATTCGAAGTCGAACAGGATGCCGAGCGCCTCGCGCACCCTGACATCGGCGAAGACCGTGCGGCGCGTGTTGAAGACGAAGCCCGTCATGCCCTTCGGCGCCTCGAAGCGCAGCGCCTCCCGGACGATGCGGCCATCGCGCACGGCGGGAACATCATAGCCCGTCATCCAGCGTGTCGGGTCCCCTTCGAGACGGATATCGTAGAGGCCGGCCTTGAACGCTTCGAAGAGCGTATTGGCGTCTCGATAGAAATCGTAGCGGATCTCGTCGGCATTGAAGAGACCGCGGGTCAGCGGATGATCCTCGGCCCAGAAGCCGCTGCGGCGCTTCAAGGTCAGTGCCTCGCCCGGCTTCACGTCACTCACGAGATAGGGACCGGAGCCGAGAGCGGGCTTGAAGCTGGTCTCTGCGAAGGTTTCCGCATTGGTCGCGTGCTTGGCGAAGATCGGCATGGCGCCGATCACCAGCGGCAATTCGCGATTGGAGCCGTCGCCGAGCTCGAACTCGATCCGGCGCAGCGTGGGCACTGCGACCTTGGTCACGCGCCCGAGACTGGAGCGGTGGAACGGCTTGCCCTTGGTCCTCAGCATGTCGAAGGTGAAGCGCACATCTTCGGCAGTGACTGGCTGGCCATCCGAAAAGGTGGCCCGCGGATCGATCTCGAAGGCGAGCCGCGTGCGGTCGTCATTGAGCTCGATCTTGCTCGCCAGCAGGCCATAGGACGTGAAGGGCTCGTCAGCCGAGCGGAAGAGCAAGCTCTGCTGCACATAGCGGGGCACGGCGTCCGGGGCGACGCCGAGCACCACGAGCGGATTCAGGCTGTCGAAGGTGCCCTGCAGGCCAAAAATGATTCGCCCCCCCTTGGGAGCGGCCGGATCGGCATAGGGCAAATGCGCAAAGCCCTTCGCCAGGGCGGGCTCGCCATGCATGGCGATGGCATGATCGACCGATGGCGATTCGGCGCGCGCAACCGCGCCCGCCGCCAGAACGGCGGCAAGAATTGCGAAGATATGCCGTACCGCAACGCCAATCGCTGCAGCCGGCGCAAGATATGAACCCATTGCCTGACCTGATTCCCAGCGGCAAGAATAACACGGCTTGCCGGCCGTCACGTAAGCTGTTCAGACTGGAAACCTGCAGCAGAACTCGCTAAACGCAGCGCGAGGTGTCATTCAAACGCCGCAATCGCAACCGATGTGCACGGCCTTCCAGGGGCTGGCGCGCGTAAGCGATTGAGCCCGTCGACAATGATGCGCGCGGCTTGCGAAGTCGTGTTTCGAGATTCGCCTGGTAAGGAAAACCATATGACCGCTTCGTTCAGCCCGTCTCAGCGCCTGTCCGCCCGAGCGTTCGGCCTGGCCATGAGCGCCGTGATCGGCCTCAGCCCGGTCGCCGCCTTCGCTCAGCAGCAGCGTCCCGCCCAGCGCCCGGCCCAGCCACCGGCTCAGCAGCAGCCCGCGCAGCCGCCGGCCGGACAAGCTCAGCAGGGTGGTCCCACCGTCGTTCAGGTCAAGCCGGAGCCGTCTCAGACCAGCTGGACCAAGGTTTGCGGCAAGGATCAGGCCGCCAACAAGGAAATCTGCTACACGACGCGCGATTTCGTCTCGGATCAGGGCCAGCCGGTGCTTGCGGTTGCCGTCTATGACGTCAAGGGCGACGCGACCCGGATTGTGCGCTTCCTGATGCCGCTCGGCCTGATGCTGCAGCCTGGTGTCCGCTTCGGCGTAGACGCGGCGCAGCCGGTGCCCGGCCGTTACGCCATCTGCTTCCCGAACGGCTGCTTCGCCGAGGCGCAGGTGAAGGACGATGTMATCAACGCGATGAAGAAGGGCAATACGCTCAATATCAGCGTGCAGAATCAGACCGGCCGCGAGGTGACCTTCTCGATTCCGCTTGCCGATTTCGGCAAGGGCTTCGATGGCGCCCCGATCGACCCGAAGGTGCTGGAAGAACAGCAGAAGCAACTGCAGGACGAATTGTCCAAGCGCCAGGAAGAGCTGCGCCAGCGTCTTGGCGGCGGCGGAGCCAATGCGGCTCCGGGCGCTCCGGCGGCTCCCGGCGCGACTCCCGCTCCCGGCGCTCCGGCTGCTCCCAAGCCCTGATCGGGTTGCCGTTCGCACAAACAGAAAAGGCCGGCCCCTCGGGGCCGGCCTTTTTCATGGGCCTTCTGCGTTTGCATCAGCTTTCCCGAGAGCCGGAACCCACTTTTCGGGCGGGCACTCCAATGGCGTCGGGCGGCGGGATCAGTTCAGGTCGGCCTTGTCGATGAGATAGCGGCCCTTGCGGTCGCGCCTGAAGAACTCCTTGGCCTGCGGATGGCGGATCGGCCGGCCGGATTCGTCGATCACGAGATTTTGCTCGGAAACATAGGCGACATATTCCGTCTCCTCGTTCTCCGCGAAGAGATGGTAGAATGGTTGGTCCTTCGACGGGCGCAGGTTCTCCGGGATCGCCAGCCACCATTCCTCCGTATTGGAGAAGGTGGGGTCGACGTCGAAAATCACCCCTCGGAACGGATAGACACGGTGTTTCACCACCTGCCCGATCCGGAATTTCGCTGAACGCGCTTCCATGTCTCGCCTTGATCCGTCCTCAAGCCGGCAGGCTCTCATACTGCCGGCTAACGTCGCCATCTCGCGCATGCGGTAGGATTGCGTCGCAAATAGGTCAAGATCAACGGCTGAAAGTCGCTAGTTCGGCGGCAATCCATAGCGCTCGGCGAGAGCCGGATCGCGAGCGGCAACCTGGTGGGCCAGATCGACGATGACCTTGGCCTGTTTCCAGGTGGCGTCGTCCTGCATCTTGCCGTCGATCATGACCGCGCCCGAGCCGTCGGGCATGGCTTCCAGGATGCGTCGGGCGAACGCGACCTCTCCGGGATCCGGGCTGAAGACGCGCTTGGCGATCTCGATCTGCGAGGGATGCAAGGTCCAGGCGCCGGCGCAACCGAGCAGGAAGGCGTTGCGGAACTGGGCTTCGCAGGCGGCTGCATCCGAGAAGTCGCCGAAAGGGCCGTAAAAGGGCTTCAACCCGGCCGACGCGCAGGCGTCGACCATCTTCGCCAGCGTATAATGCCAGAGATCCTGCTGAGCGACGGCGCGAGCGCCGCCTTCGGGGGAGGGGTCGGCGATCACCTTGTACTCGGGGTGCCCGCCGCCGACGCGCGTCGTCTTCATGGCGCGCGAAGCGGCCAGATCGGCTGGGCCAAGGCTCATGCCGTGCATGCGGGGGGAGGCCGTGGCGATGGCCTCGACATTCTTCACGCCTTCGGCTGTTTCAAGAATGGCATGGATCAGGATCGGCTTGCGGAGCTGATGCCGCGCTTCGAACTGGGCGAGCAGCTGATCGACATAATGGATGTCCCAGGGCCCCTCGACCTTTGGCACCATTACGACATCGAGCTTGCCGCCGACCTCGGACATGATCGTGCTGATATCATCGAGAAACCAGGGCGAGTTCAGGGCGTTGACCCGCGTCCATAGGCCGGTCGCGCCGAAATCGACGGACTTGGCCATCATGATGAATCCGTCGCGCGCAGCCGTCTTGGCGTCGACCGGGATCGCATCCTCGAGATTGCCGAGCACGATATCGACCTGACCGGCGAGTTCCCCGACCTTGGCGCGGATCTTTTCAAGATGTGGCGGCACGAAATGGATCATGCGCTCCAGTTTCAGCGGCAGCTCCCGCAAGGGCTCCGGCGCGCCGATGGCGAGCGGGCGGAAGAACTGGCGCGGCGTCTTGGTTGGCATGGTGGGCTCCATGGTGCGTTGCAGCGAATGTGCCGGACCATGCAGCGCCCGTCCATTKGGTTTTCGCAGCGCGCCGGGCGTCGAACTGAGAATGATAGCCTAGGATGAAATTCCAGCGCGCGCGTCAGACAATATTCCTAGGCATTCATGCCTGTTGCATTGCCGGGCTGCGAGCGATGCGCTGCGCGGCTTTGCCGTTGGCCCTCGACCCGCTACACCGCCGCGATGCGCCTGCCTGTTACCCGGGAGGTGCACCCGCCCGAGGTTCCAGCGCGTATGGCCGAACTTGCCAGCCTGTTCAATCTGGTCGCGCCGTTCTTCGGCCTGATCGTCCTTGGCTTCGCTGTCGGGCGCTACAAGCGGCTCCCGGAAGAGGGGCTGGCGTGGATGCAGTACTTCCTGATCTACATCGCCCTCCCGGCGCTGTTCTACCGCCTGATTGCCGACAAGCCGCTGAGCGAGCTCTCGAACTGGGGCTTTGTCGGCGCCACGACGCTCGCCACCTTCTGCGTCTTCTCGCTCTCCTTCCTCATCGGCTTGAAATCCACGCACGGGCATATGCCCCAGGCGGTGATGCAGGCGGTCGCCGGCTCCTACTCGAATATCGGCTATATGGGCCCACCGTTGATCCTGGCCGCGCTCGGGCCGGTCGCGAGCGCGCCGGTGGCGCTGATCTTTGTCTTCGACAATATTCTGCTGTTCTCGCTGGTGCCCTTCCTGATGGCCCTGGCCGGCGTCGAGAAGAAGGGCTTTCTCGCGACAGCCGGCGAGGTGCTCTGGAAGGTGGTGACGCACCCCTTCAATCTCGCGACCCTGGCCGGCGTGATCGCGAGCTACACCAAGCTCGAATTGCCGACTGCGCTCGACAAGATGACGCTCTGGCTGTCGCAGGCGGCGGCTCCCTGCGCGCTGTTCCTGCTCGGCGTCACGGTGGCGCTGCGGCCGATGAGGTCGATGCCCGCGGAAGTGCCGGCCCTGGTCGCGGTMAAGCTCGTCCTCCACCCGCTGCTGGTCTGGGTGCTGCTCTCGGCGCTCGGAAATTTCGCCGACCCCTGGGTCTATGCGGCGGTGATCATGGCGGCGCTGCCGCCGGCCCTGAACATCTTCGTGATCTCGACGCAGTACAAGGTCGGCGTCGAGCGCGCCTCGGCCTGCATCCTCGTCGGCACCATCGTCTCGATGGTGACGCTGACGGGCTTCCTGTGGCTGGTGAAGACGGGCAGGATGGCGGCAGACCTGTTTCCCTGACGGCTGCCCTGCGCCCGTCCAATCCCCGGGATCGCGATGCTGCCGCTCGACGACCTTCTGGTTCTGGATTTCTCGACTTTGCTGCCGGGCCCGCTCGCGAGCCTGTTTCTGGCCGAGGCGGGTGCCGAGATCATCCGGATCGAGCGGCCGGGTGGTGAGGACCTCCGCCGCTTCCCACCGCGCTTCGGCGAGACCTCGGCTCCATTCGCTGCGCTCAACCGCGGCAAGAAGAGCATCGAGATCGACCTGAAATCCTCCGATTCCGCCGAATTGCTGCGCCCTCTGGTCGAGCGCGCCGACATCCTGATCGAACAGTTCCGCCCTGGCGTGATGGAGCGGCTCGGTCTCGGTTTCGAAGCCCTCCACATGATCAATCCCCGGCTGATCTATTGCTCGATCAGCGGCTATGGCCAGACCGGGCCGCGCTCCCAGGATGCCGGGCACGATATCAATTACCAGGCGATCGGCGGGCTGCTCGGGCAATCGCTGAAGCGTGGCGAGCCTCCGCMGCTGCCGCCGACGCTCGTTGCCGATATCGCAGGCGGGGCGATGCCGGCGGCGCTCAACATTCTGCTGGCGCTGCGCCAGCGCGAGCGCACCGGTCGAGGCTGCCATCTCGACATCGCGATGAGCGACGCTATGCCGACCTTCACCTGGTACAGCCTTGCCCAAGGGCAGGTGACGGGAAACTGGCCGGAAGGCGGCGAGGGGCTCCTGACCGGGGGAAGCCCGCGCTACGGGCTCTATGCCACCGGCGATGGCTGGTTTCTCGCGGTTGGAGCCCTGGAGCAGAAATTCTGGGAGGTCTTTTGCGAGGCGATCTCGCTCGATCCCGGCTTGAGCGATGATCGGATGAATCCGGAGGCGACGCGCTCCGCGATCGCCTCCATCATCGCATCGGAACCGGCGTCGTACTGGCGGAGCTATCTCGAGCCGCGCGATTGCTGCTGCACGGTCGTGCGCAGCCTCGAGGAGGCGCTGGCCGACCCGCACCTGACTGCGCGCGGCCAGCTCGACAACCAGGCGGAGGAGCCGGGAGGCAGGCGCCTTGTCTCGACCCCCTTGCCACTGGCCCCGGTTTTCCGGGAGCACGCGCCCGCACTGCTGCGCGTGCCGTCGAGCGGTGGTGATCAGGAGTTGCTGCAGACAGAACCCGACAGGGGCGACTGATCGCGGGCCGCTCAGTTGGCCATGCCGCCAGCCAGGCCCTGGCGCATGACGATCCGGCGCAACGGCCCGATCTGCGAGAGCGCGAGCAGGCCGGCGCCACGCATTAGGTCGGCGGGGAGCAGGTCGGTCAGCAAGGTCCGGTTCAGCGCATCGACCGCACCGGTACGCAGCCGCACATCCGTCTGCCGCGCCGAATCATAGGCGGCAATCACCGCGTCGCTGCCCGGGTCTTCGGCGTCATGCAGGACGCGACGCAGGGCTGCGACGTCGCGCAAACCGAGATTGAGCCCCTGAGCGCCGATCGGCGGGAAGACATGGGCCGCTTCCCCGATCAATGCCATCCGGTTCGCCCCGAAACGTGTTACCGAGAGGCCGCCCATGGGAACGCGCCCACGCGCCCCCTCGACGGTCATGGCCCCGAGCAGGGAATGCGTCTGCCTCTCGACGCTGCGGGCGAACGTGGCATCGTCCAGCGCGGCGATCCGCTCGGCCTCTCTCGGCTCGAGCATCCAGACCAGCGAAGAGCGGTGGCCGGGCAGGGGAACGAGCGTGCAGGGGCCGCTGCGCGTGTGGAATTCCGTCGAGGTCTCGCGATGGTCGCGGCGATGGCCGAGGATCGCCGTCAAGGCGATCTGCGGATAGCGCCAGTCCCTGGTGGTGATACCGGCAGCGTCCCGCACGCGGGATTGGCGACCATCGGCGCCGATCACCAGCCGGGCGCAGAAGGGCTCGAACTCGGCTCCGGAGATCCTGACCGCATCATCTTGGGCTTCGATCGCCGAAACCATATGGGGCACGCTCCGGATGTTCGGGTTGGCCTGGACATGCTCGGCCAGCGCCGCAACGAGATCGGCATTCTCGACATTCCAGCCGAAAGCGTCGAGCCCGAGTTCGGACGCGTAGAACTCGACCGGTGGCTGCCGGAACAGGCTGCCGGTGTCATCGACAAGGCGCATCACCGCGAGCGGAGCAGCCTTGCCGTCGAGGGCCGGGAGCAGGCCGAGCTCGGCGAGCATCCGCCAGGAGCCGTCGAGCAGCGCCACGGTGCGACCGTCTCGCGGGGCGACCGGGCGGCCGAATACGGTGACCTGCCAGCCATCTGCCGCACAAGCGAGCGCGGCGGCCAGCCCAACGGCGCCGGCGCCAATGATGGCGATCTCGGCCTGATCAGAATGCGGGAGCGTAGCACGCGAAGTCATGGCACTTGGCTAGCCGACCCGAAGGCGTCTGGCCAGTCCGCGCTGCGTCGCAGCCCCGCACAGAKACTGCGTGAAATGGGCCCTGACGAAGGACGGAAGCGTTCATGCCGCGCCCCGATCCCGCACCATCATCTGCCGACCCGGCGTTGGGCGCCGACCCGCCCAGCAGTCCGGCCGTTGCGTTGATGCGATGCAAGTCCCTATGGTCCGGCCTTCACGTGATGGAGCAATGTCAATGGTCAAGGCGATACGCGTTCACCAGACCGGCGGACCCGAGGTTCTGAAATACGAGGACGTTGCGTTGCCGGCGCCCGGGCCAGGCGAGCTGCTGGTGAGGAACCGCGCGATCGGCCTCAACTTCATCGATACCTATTTTCGATCGGGCCTTTACGCGGCCCCCAAGCTGCCCTTCGTGCTGGGCAACGAGTCGGCCGGTGACGTCCTTGCCGTCGGCCCCGATGTCACCGAGTTCAAGCCGGGCGACCGCGTCGCCTGCGTTGCGACGCTCGGAGCCTATGCCGAGGAGCGCATCGTGGCGGCGGCATCGACGGTGGCTCTGCCGGCTGCGATCTCCTTTGAGGCTGCGGCCAGCATGATGCTGAAGGGCCTGACCGCCGAATATCTGCTGCACCGGACCTACAAGGTGAAGCCGGGCGACACGATCCTTGTGCATGCTGCCGCTGGCGGCACCGGCCTGATTCTGTGCCAGTGGGGCAAGGCGCTCGGCGCGACCGTGATCGGCACCGCAGGCTCCAGGGACAAGGCCGAGCTCGCCAAGGCGCATGGTGCCGACGAGGTCATTCTCTACCGTGACGAGAATGTCGCGGCGCGGGTCAAGGACATCACCGGCGGAAAGCTCTGCGACGTGGTCTATGACGGCGTCGGCAAGGACACGTTCATGGCCTCGCTCGACTCGCTCAAGCCCTTTGGCGTGCTTGCGAGCTTCGGCAATGCGTCGGGCGCGGTCGAAGCGTTCAATCTCGGCATCCTGGCTGCAAAGGGCTCGCTCTACGTCACCCGTCCGACACTGAACTCCCACACCGCAAAGCGCGAAACGATGGTCGAGATGGCGAAGAACCTGTTCGGCGCCGTCACCTCGGGCAAGGTCACGATACCGGTGAACGCGACCTTCCCGATGAAGGATGCAGCCGAGGCACATCGCACGCTGGAGAGCCGCGGCACGACGGGCTCGACGGTCCTCATTCCGTAGCGTTCGCCGCCTCGTCGCAGCAATCTCGCCCAGATTGTTGCCTAGATGTCGTTTCCAAGATGGTTGTTCAGTCTTGTCCATGGCGGCTTTCCGCCGAGGGCTGAGTGAGGGCGGGAGAGGTTGTAGTTGTCGGCCCATGGTCCGATGGCGGCGTGGCGCTCTGCCGAGCTCTGATAGGGTCTTGCATAGGCCCATTCACGCAAACTGGTCTGGATGAAGCGCTCGGCCTTGCCGTTGGTTCGCGGGGTGTAGGGCCGGGTGCGGACATGGCGGGCGCCGGCCTTTGCGAGCGCGGCTGCGAAGAGCTTCGAGCGATAGGCCGAGCCGTTATCGGTCATCACCCGTTCGACGGTGACGCCGAGACGGCCGAACCAGGC